>CANRPS010000009.1 GCA_947632585.1 uncultured Clostridia bacterium | reverse complement strand
GGTTTATGGCACCAGTCTTGAAAATTGGCGTGCGTTTATAGCGTACCGTGGGTTCGAATCCCACCCTCTCCGCCAAATAAAAGACCATACAAATCTTGAAAAATCAATGCTTTGTATGGTTTGTTTTTTAAATTAAATAAATACAATTTGGAGAAATACCCAAGTGGTGAAGGGGACAGTTTGCTAAACTGTTAGGTCTCGTAAGGGGCGCGAGGGTTCGAACCCCTCTTTCTCCGCCAAATAAAGGGTATGAATAATTTAAAGATACCTTTTATTTTTTTTATAAAAAAGATAGTAATGTAAATAAAGATATATATGTAAAAGTATACGAGGAGGTAAATATGAGATTATCTAGAGCAGCAGTATTAGTTTCAAAAGAAAGAATGAATACAGAAGAAATGCTTTCTCAACAGATATTTTTCCAAAGCAGTTTACTAAAAAGATATGGTGCAGGTATTTATGGTAAACACAATTTTTTAGTAAGAGCTCAAGCAAATATTGAAAAAATTATAAGAGAAGTATTAGATAAGTATGATTGTGTAGAAATTACATTACCATTACTTCAACCACAATCTTTATGGTTAGAATCTGGAAGATGGGATGCATACTATTCATCTGGACAAATGTTTTATTGCAATATGCCAAATGGAATGTTTTGTATGACACCAACAGCAGAAGAAGCAGTTTTTGAATTCGTAAGAGAAAACATAAAATCATATAAGGATTTACCTGTAAATGTATATCAAATTGGACCTAAATTTAGAAATGAAATAAGGGTTAGAGGTGGATTACTAAGAAGCAAGGAATTTACAATGATGGATGCATATAGTTTCCATGCATCAGAGGAAGACCTAAAAAGAGAGTATGCTAATATGAGAAAAGCATATTTAGAAATTTTTGAAAAGCTAGGGTTAGAAGCAATTCCTGTAAAAGCACTTAATGGTGATATGGGAGGAAAAATTTCAGAAGAATTTATGTTCTTATCTGAGGCTGGAGAAGATACCATTCTTGTGAGCAAAGATAAAACGATTGCTTTTAATAAAGAAATATTGGAATTAGAAAATGCAGAAGAGTATTTAAAAAATAATTACGGAATTACAGATATAAAAACTCTTGAGGAAAAACATTGTATTGAATTAGGTCATATTTTCCAATTAGGTCAAAAATATTCAACAACAATGAAAGGAACTTTTAAATCAGCGGATAATATAGAAATCCCTTATTATATGGGATGCTACGGAATTGGAGTTAGTAGAACATTAGCAGCAATTTGTGAACAAAATTGTGATGAGGAAGGTTTAATTTGGAATAAAGAAATTGCACCATATCTTGTAAATATAATTTATACACCAAATAAAAAAGAAAATGCTGAAAAACTATATGATAACCTAAAGAAATCAGGCATAAAAGTTGTAATTGACGACAGAGAAAATTTAAGATTAGGTGCTAAAATAAAAGATTGGAAAATTTTTGGTATACCATATTTAATTGTAATTGGAGACAAAACAGAAGAAGACACGATAGAGATAGAGAATCGTAAAGACGGAAAAAAGCAATTAATAAAAGAAAGTGAACTTGTTAATTTTTTAAAATAAATAAAGCTCATAGATAGGAAAACATTCTATCTATGAGCTTTTTAATATTTGCTAAAAATCATAATAAAAAAACAGGAAAAAGGAACAAAATTTGTAAAATATTGACAAATTGTAGCTTTTGAGGTAAAATACAATTAGGGGAGTTTGAGCAATGCTAAAATTAGAAAAGGAGTGATTAAGATGGGAATAGTTAGTAACATGAGAGATTCAAAGACTATTAAAAATCTTGATGATTTGTTATTAATAAATTTTAGCTTAAGTGAAGAGTTAACAGGTAAAGAAATAAAGGAGCAATTTTATAATTATAATGAGGATTTAAAATTGCAAACAAAAGAAATAGAAGACACTATAAAAAAGATCAAAGAAAAAGAGGACTCAGTAAAAAAACTCAACAAAGAAATTGATAGAGACAAGGGAAAAATAAATAAAATGAAAGAAAATATGGGACTAGCTAAAATATTTGTTTATGCTAGACCATCATATTGGAAAATAAGAAAAGACATTAAGACAATAAAGAAAATAAAAAAGGAAATGATAAAAACAATACAATTTGAATATGTAAAGCTTAAAATGAAAAAGGAAGAATTAAAAAATACACGTAAAAGCAGAAAGCTTTTTTCAAAAGATATAGCAGAATTTGCTAGAGAGCATCAAGAAGAAATTACTTTTGTAAAGAATTTTGAAAAAAATCAAAGAAAAATGCTAAAAAGAAATCCTGAAGAATATAGAAAAATCCAAAACATGGTTAATATTATTAAAGCAAATAATGGAGAATGGCCTAAGGATGTACAAGATGAAAAAGGAAATAGCATAAGTTTACAAGAAGCTTATAATAGAATCCTTAGAAATGAAGATAATAAAGATTTGTCAAATGAACCAAGGGAAGAAAATGAGAGACCAGAAGAACAAAATGGACGACAAGAGGAAGAAAATGAAAGGCCAGAAGAACAAAATGGACGACAAGAGGAAGAAAGTGAAAAATCAGAAGAAAAAAATGATCATGATAAATTTATTGAAGAATTAAAACAACAAGCAGAACAAACAGAGCAAGAAAAAATGCAACAATCAAAACGCGAGGAAGAAACACCCAAACGAAATATGGATGAAGAAATTAAATATGACGAAGGTTTTGAAATAGACGATTAAAAAAATGCAAATAATTGTTGAAAAAAATTTTAAAAATAAGTATAATAGTAAAAAATGGTAGGTGATTAAAAATGAAAAAAGTAATGTGCGTATTAATTATTATAATATTGTTTTTGATGACCTCAATACATGTTGTATATGCAGATGATGGAAATGTATCCACAAAAATAATGGATAATGGATTTATAGAAGAGTTTAAGCCAGGAAATGGTGGAAATGATTCAATAGCAAATACAGTTTTAGATCAAATAATTCCAATTATAAATAAAATACTAGGAATTGTCCAAGTAATAGGAGTAATCTTAATGGTAATTTCAATCGCCTTCTTTGGATTTAAAATTATAATGTCAAACAACTCAGAATTATTAGGACCTTTGGGATTAAATGGTGGGCTTAGCAGAGGAGACAAAACGCCAGGAGATAATGCTCAAATAAGACATTGGATGTGGCTTGTATTAATAGGATCGGTGCTATTATTTATGAGTAGTACAATAGTTAGAATTGTATTTAAATTATTATCAACTTGAAATGGTAGGTGATGTTTTATGAAAAAAATATTATATCTAGCAATTTTAAGTATACTATTTATAACAATATTATCAAATAATGTTGTTTTCGCAGCAGTAAAACCACAAGGAGGCGGCTCAAGTGGTGCAGCTACTCAAAATGGAACAAATACAAGTACAACAAACACTAGTGAAGATACATGGGTTCAAGATGCTTTTAGTGCAGCAGCAGGTTTTTTAAATGAAGATATAAGTGAAACAGATGACCCAGCAAATAATGGACTGGGAATTGTAACACCTATTTTAAAAACTTTTAAAGGAATTGTAAAGTCAATTAACACAATTTTATTAGTATTATTAGCAGCACTTTCTACATTATCATTATCAATAACAGGTATAAGATATATTGTTTGTAAAGCTAATCCAGCACAAGAAAAGACAGCAAGAGAAAATTTACATACAGCATTTAGAGGAATGCTATTCGGGTTTGGTGCATATATAATTTGGTCAGTTGCTATGGGACTAGTACAGCTTATAATTGGAAATTTCACAGCTTAAATTAGTTATTAAATTTTTTATATTAAAAATAAAATTATAAAAGGAGGAGGTTATTATGAAAATAGTATCAAAAGTATTATTAGTATTAATGCTAATAACATGTGTAGCAGTAATGATGCCACAAACAATAGTAAAAGCAGGAGAAGCAAAAGCAGGCGTTGATGTTATAGAGGGTGTAACAATTGACCCAGATTCTGGATCAGATACTGAGGCTAAAACACAAATGTCAAATGTAGTAAATAGACTATTAGGATTTTTACAAGTAGCATCAGCATTACTAGCAGTAGTAATGATAGCAGCAACAGGATTTAGATACATAATGGAAACACCAGAGATGAAAAACGAATTAAAGAAGAGTATGATACCAATAATAGTAGGTATATTGTTAGTATTTTTTGCAGCATCAATAGCAAAATTCTTTATTGGAATTTTTAGTGCAAAATAGTAAAAGGAGGAGATTATTATGAAAATAGTATCAAAAGTATTATTAGTATTAATGCTAATAACATGTATAGCAGTAATGATGCCACAAACAATAGTAAAAGCAGGAGGCGAAGATGAAGCAGCAACAGAAGGTATTTCTATTATAGATGGTGTAACAATTAAACCAGATCCTGGAAAAGATAGTAAGGCTTCAGAACAAATGTCAAATGTAGTAAATAGACTATTAGGTTTTTTACAAGTAGCATCAGCATTACTAGCAGTAGTAATGATAGCAGCAACAGGATTTAGATACATAATGGAAACACCAGAAATGAAAAACGAATTAAAGAAGAGTATGATACCAATAATAGTAGGTATATTGTTAGTATTCTTTGCAGCATCAATAGCAAAATTCTTTATTGGAATTTTTAGTGCAAAATAATAAAAACAGAAATCTTTACTGAGGATGTGAATTATTATGAAAAAAGTGTTAAATATAATAATTTTAATAACCTTATTATTGCTTATACCAGCTAATAGTGTTAAAGCATCTAATGGGTCTATAGTAGAAAGCTATATAAATAATATATCAGCAGATATATCGGAAGCAACAACAGGAGGCACAGCATCTTCTACAACAACAATAATTGAGATTGTAAATAGGGTATTAGGTTTTTTACAAATAACAACTGCAATATTAGTAGTAATAATAATAGCATCAACAGGATTTAGATATATAGTTGAGACTCCAGAAGTAAAGGGAGACATAAAAAAGACAATGACACCAGTAATTATTGGAATAATATTCGTATTCTTTGCAACATCAATAGCAAAATTTTTTGTAGGAATATTTTCTAGTTCAAATTAGCAATTTATTACAAAAAAATTACAGCAATATTACAAAAATATTAAAAAACACATTTTATGATATTTTTTATCAAAAATGTGTTTTTTTTTTGGAAAAATTATGTTACAATTAAATTGTATTATTGTAGATTAAAGGAGTGATAGTATGGCTGGTGGACCATATAATATACCAAGAAAAACCAAAGGAGAAAGTAGATTTTTTCTAGTATTTTCTACAAGAGCCCTTATAATGACTCTAGTTTTGGGTGCAATTGGTGCAGGTTTATTTTATCCTATAGGAATTTTAATTGGAAAAAAAACAATTGGAATAATAGGAGCCGTTGTGTTTGGGCTAATTGGTTTTATAATTACTACTTTTAAAATACCAGAATCAAACAACTTTGAAATCACAAGAAAAGCAGGGGGAGAATACATAGACCAAATAATAATGAGATATTTAAGATTTAAATCGAAAAAAAATAAAATATATACTTTTTTTACGGAGGAAAAGAAACATGAGTAATGATAATTTAGTACAAATATTAATATTAGTTGCAGTAGTAATTGTTTGTTTGATTTTTATTTTAATAGCAGCATTAATAGTAATGAATGCAAAAGAAAAAAAGAGAATAAAAGAAGCAAAAGAAAAGGATGAAAGATTAAAACAAGTAAAAAAATCACAAGTAGTTTATACCCCTGAATCAATTTTAGATTTTATGGAATTTGAAAAGATTGAAGACAATATGATCATACAAAAAAATGGGAAGTTTTTAATGATTGTAGAATGTAAGGGAATAAACTATGACTTAATGTCTGAAATGGAAAAAGTTTCTGTAGAACAGGGATTTATCTCCTTCTTAAATACACTAAGACATCCATTACAAATATATATACAAACTAGAACAATTAACTTAGAAAGAAGTATAGAAGGATATAAAAACAGATTAAAAAATATCGAAAAGAAATATGATGATATATGTAGTCAGTATGAAGAAATAACAAATAATAACAATGCCACAAGTTCTCAAATTGATAAAATAAGATATGAAATGCTTAAACAAAGAAATTTAAAAGAATATACGGAAGATATAATCAGAGATATAGAAAAACAAAGTTTAAATAAAAATATTTTAAGTAAGAAATATTTTATTGTTATACCATGCTATCAATCAGAAGTCGAAGCAGGAGATTTTGATAAAAATGAAATTAAAAACATGGCCTTTTCAGAATTATATACAAGGGCTAGAGCAGTTATAAATTCATTATTTAGTTGTCAAGTAAATGGAAAAATTTTAAATTCAGAAGAATTAGCAGATTTATTATATATGGCTTATAACAGAGATGAAGCAGATTTGTTCTGGTTAGAAAAAATGAAAAAAGTTGGCTTTGATGAATTATATTCAACTGCACCAGATGTTACGGATAAAAAATTAAAACTATTAAACAAGCAAATAGAAGATGAAGCAGTAGAAAAGGCAAACCAGAAAATAAATGAAGCAAAGTCAGAAAAAGAGTTAGAGATAATTGAAAAAGAAAAAAATAAAGATAAAATCGTAAACAAAAAAGCTATAGATATGGTTAGAAAGCATAGAAAATATATTGGAACAGAGGTTGCAGATAAAGCGTTAGAAAAGTTAGAAAATACATCAAATGATAAAAAAGAAAAGATGCAAAAAGAAAAAAATAAGGAGGAAAATGAAGATGTCAATGTTCAAGAAAAAACAACAACCAGAAGAGGAAGAGCAAAAAAAATCAGTTGATGATGAATATAAAGTATTACATAAAAAGACCATTAAAGAAATAATTGCACCTGCAGGAATTGATGCTTCAAAATTAGATCATATGGAGATTATATCTAATGTAACAAGATATGCCAGAAGTTTCTTCGTTTCTGGACTTCCAAGATCTTGTATATTTCCAGAATTATTTAGAAATTTATATATGTTTGGTGATATTAATACCTCAATATATATATATCCTGTAGCAGAAGCAACATCACAAAATGATTTAAATAAAACAATTGTTGAACTTGAAACAGAAAGATTAATGGCAAGTGATAGAGGAAACATTAACAGAGAAAGTGATGTTTCTCAAAAAAGATATGAAACAGAAATCTTAAGAGACCAAATAGCGGCAGGATTTAATAAACTTTATGAAGCAACTATTGTTTCAACACTATTTGCATATAGCTTGCAAGACCTAGAGAGACTTACAAAATTACTATCAAATGAAATGTCTAAATCATTAGTTAGTATAAAAAGTGCTTGGGCAATGCAGGAAGATGCATTTAAATCATGTTTGCCTTTAATGCAAGACACTATAGGAAAAAAACAGATTTTTGATAGACCATCTATGGGTACAATATTTCCATTTTTAACATCAGAAGTAGGACATCCTACAGGGGTACCTTTAGGATTTAATAAACAAACTGGTGAACCAATATTATTTGATAATTTCCATCCAACATTAACAAATTATAACATGGTTATATTTGCTAAATCTGGAGCTGGAAAATCAGTTACGATGAAAACATTAATTTCAAGATCATCTGTATTAATGGGAATAGAAAGTCTAGCATTGGATGCAGAAGGAGAATATTATGAGGTTGCAGAAGCATTAGGTGGAATAAATTTAATTATAAGTCCAACATCTACAACAATAATAAATGTTTTTGATATAGAAATTGAAAGAACAAAAGATGCTATTACAGGAAGAGAAAGAGATACTTTAAATATAGAAAACAAAGTAGAAGATGTAACACAAGCATTAATTACAATGGCAAAAGGTAGTACAAGAACCGATCAAGTAACAGAAATAACGAAACAAATTGTATCAGAAGCAGTTGCTGCAGAATATGCGGCACGTGAAATAACATCAGATCCGATGAGTTTATATGAAGGAGCAAAAACACTTGGTACACTTGGAAGAAAGAAAAAAGAAATGCCTACGATTGGTTCTTGGTATAGAAGATTGGAAAAAATGGCGCAAGAAAACAGAAATGAGGATTATAGATACCATTATAGTTACTTATTAAAAGTTATGAAACAATATGTAAGAGAATTTGGTGGACAAATGGCATATTTTGATGGACAATCAACATTTGAATTAATGGAAGGAGCACCATTTATCAATATAGATATTTCTCAATTGGAAGAAAGATTTGCAAGACCACTTGCACAGCAAATACTTCTTTCATGGATTTGGGAAAAATTCGTTAAGAAAAATAGTGAAGATAGAAAAAAAGCAAAACAAAAGAGAGTTATTATAGATGAGGCATGGATGTTACTTCCATTCCCAGAAGCGGTAGACTTTTTAAATAAAATGGCAAGACGTGCTAGAAAAAGAAACGTTTCACTTGCTATTATTTCACAGAGATTTCAAGATTTTTATGAAAAACAAGAAGTACAAGCAGTTTTAACATCATCAGACACAAAATTATTTTTAGCACAAGATAAATCAGAAATATCAATGTTACAAGAAGTATTTAAATTGAGCTCAGGAGAAGCATCGTTTTTAGTAACATGTAATAGAGGAGAGGGACTTTTAAAAGTTGGAGCAGAAACAGCAATCTTACAAATAACACCAACAGAAAAGGAATTCCAGTTTGTTGAAACAAACTTAAATAAAGTAATTTCAAAACAAAGAACACAATAAATGTAAATAATAAGAAAGGAATAAAAATATGAAAAAGACATTTAAAAATCAAATCAATAAGTCATTATTAATAATGTTTATATTTTTATTCCTAATTTTTAATGTCTATACAAAAAGTTTTGCTATTGATACAAGTTGGGGACCAACTCTAGAAGAAACCCAAATTGTATGGAACTATAGTTGGTATTTATCATACTATGGTGGCAGTATAAGCAATGGTAAAATTAGTGGATTAGGCGCACACCCAACAAATACTGATAGGGTTTTTGAATATAGTGATTTTTTAACTAGGAATGATAAATATGGATGGTATGAATATGACTATAATGGAACAAAATGTGCTGTTCTGGCTGGAGCTACAGTAGAATTAAATAATGAAAATCCAAGTAAATTTCCGATAAAAAACGGAATACATTATTTCAAATTAGGACGCAAAAACAATAAGTGGTCATATGATATCATTCAATTTAAATTTGATCCAACATGGTCAGATGATGATACAGTATTTACAGGAATAATTTTAGATAGTTGTGGAGTATCAATGAATCCACCAGCATATGGAAAAAAGGCACAAACACAATGGTTAGATGCATACCTATTTCCATTAGAAAATAAAAGCGACTATGATGTTATAAATGCAAGTGGAGATTATGATGACCAAACAAAGCAAGAATTAATGAATTTTAAAAACGGAGAATATGATAAAATTAAAAATACGGCAGAAAAAACATTTAATCAAAAAAAGATAATTGTATCAGATAATGGTGTTTTTTCAGAAGCGACAAGTGGAGATACTTTAGGAATATTTTTCATTAACTTTTTTGCTGATATAATATCTAAATTAGCAGATACTATACAAATTGTACTTGATGCTGCCGGAACCGAGAAAGATATAGATTTAAGTACAGAACTTACATTATCAAGAACTACTATCGAAGGTGATGATTTGTTACAGAAAAGTATAGAAATATCAGATGCAGTGGAAACACCAAGTGGAGGCAATAACACAAATAGAGCATATATTAGCTTACCAAACTATGTTTTAAATCAAGCGGGATTTGAAGAAATGAGGTTCGTATCTGATACTAAAATACCAGTAATTCCAATTGATTTATATACTATGACAAGGAATCACATTAATTTAGTAGATGATAATTTTTTTGATTTAAATAATAATAATCCAAATAAATTTTGGAATTTTATAAGAAATCAAGTAGTATCTTTAGCTAAGGTTTTGTTATATATATCAGCAGGATTAGTTTTAACAACATTAATATGGAGAAGTATATTATTAGTAATGTCTTCTGTTAGTCAAGATCCAGAAAAAGCAGCTATAGCAAAAAGAAAAATAAATTCAATATTAAAAAATGTAATCTTTATTGTCATAGTGTATTTTATAATGGCACTAATATTATATTTATATAAAACAATTTCTAATATTATTATGATAGATTCAGATTCTTATTATACATATAGGCTTACTATTCCTGGATTAGTTACATTTAATACAAATGTTATTGGTTTTGTAAAAATGCTAACATTAACTACAAATGGATTTTCAAGACTTTTACATTCGATTCTATATCTCATCATGGCATTAATAAATTTGATATGGTTTTGTGCCTTGGTTATTAGAATGTTGGCAATAGGATTATTAATAATTTTATCACCATTAACATCAATCATGACAGTTTCTACAGAAGCTTCTGGACAAGAAAGGGGAGCAATGAGCTTTATGAATTTTTATAACTGGATTTCAATGTATACACTAGTAGTATTTATGCCATTAATGCTTATGATTATAGAAAGAATTATGATATTAATATTAAGTTAAGAAAAATAAAATAAATGAAAAATTTGTAGATAGGAGGAAAATTAATTGAAAAAACTTATTACAAGAACATTTATAATAATTATATTGATTTTTACTATCTACGGATTTAAAGGTAAAGTATATGGAAAAGTATGTAACGGAGGATGGACTTTATTTCAAAGAGTGTATTCAATCTATGATGAATTAACAGCCACAAGTAATAATTTTTATATGGATGGTACTAATATATTAGATAGCATAAATCTATGTGTCACAGGAGATAAATACCAAGCAGATACATTAACAAATCATTTAGTGTTTAAAGCAACAGTAAGAGTATTAGGAAAAGCGTCTATAGATAATTATTTTTCAGTATTTTTATCAGATTATAAATTAGGCTCTCAATATGAAATTAATCAAAATGAAGGTCTTAATATTGATATGAACGGAGGAATTTCTCTTGAAGACATAATGAATAAATTGGGATGTGAAAGACCAGAAGAAGACCTTATATCTATGAAAGAACCAATATCATGGGATATAATAATAGAAGCAGAAGTCCCTGAAAGAGGGGAACTTTTAAATAATGAATATAAAAAATATTCAGTAAATGTTGAAAATGTATATTCTGGTAATGATATGAAAAATCCACCATCACCAGGAGGAATAGTAGAAATTTTTGATGGAGCAGAAGAAAAAGAACCTGGTTTTTTCGGAAAAATAGGTGAAAATTGGAGAAAAGCAAAAAATGCAGTAGAAGAAGTTTGGGACTTTACAAGCCATCCGTTGGAAAGCATAATAAATTTATTTTTAGATTTTATAAGAGAAGTTTTTGGAGATTTTCCACAAAGGTTAGCTAATATTGCTCAAACAGGATTTAAAAATTGGAAATTATGTTATGACATAATAGATTTTACTAAAGAAGAAAATGATTCAAGTACAGGAAAACATGCAGATCTTGATGTTTATGTTGATATTAATGATCAAATAGGTCTGAAAAAAGAGGACGACATAACAATAAAGAAAGATGATAAAAATTTATATGGCTTTACATATAAAACAAAAATACCAGTAATTAGTGTAGACTTATATACATTAGCAGCAGATAAGGTAGATTTTGTAAAAGCTAATTTTTTAGAAAAAACTGGAAATGAAACAGATATCTGGTTAATAATAAGAAATTTTGTAGCGTCATTAATACATGGTTTTATGTATGTTATAGCAGCTTTTTTAATTATGGGATTAATAGTTAATGGAATATATTTAGTTACACATACTTTTACTTCGCCAAAAGAAAAGCAAAATCAAACGGAAATATTACAGAATTTTGCAATGGGTGTAATTATGTTAGTTGGAACAATAGTGATAGAAGCTTTATGTATTTATTCATGTAATTTGATTCTAAAAGATGTTAATATTGAAGATACGTATGAAGGACCTATAAGAGTAAATGTTGAAGAAGCTGGTTATAGTTTTAGTACAACACCAACAGGATATATAAGATATATGGCAGAAATGGAAAATCTTGATAGATATGAAGAAAAGGCATTATATGTTATTGAATATGTAATACTTGCATGGTCAAATTTAATTTGCTTGATTGCAATGGTTTTAAGAATGATTATGATGATGTTTTTAGCAGTATTTGGATTTGTTGTTGTTTTGAAAAATGTATTATCATCGAAAACAACTAGTATGCTTGGATATAAAACTTGGGTAATTGTATATGCTTCAATAGCAGCAATACAAATAGTTTTAGCAATTATAGCAAAATTAATATTAACTAATGTTAAGTAGAATTAATTTTGTATAAAATAAATGAAAAATTTATAGATAGGAGGAAAATTAATTGAAAAAACTTATTACAAGAACATTTATAATAATAATATTGATTTTTACTATCTATGGATTCAAAGATAAAGTATATGGAAAAGTATGTGACGGAGGATGGACATTAATTCAATTAATGTATGCAAAAGCAGATGGATTAACAGCCAAAAGTACTAAAACTACTTTAGGAAGCAGAGAAAGTATCTTAAGTATACTGAATAAATGTGATATCAGAGGAACCAATGGAGATTTTTTTGAAGAAGACACATTAACAAATCATTTAATGATTAAATCAACGGTAAAAGTAACAGGACCAGTAGGAGGTATGGCAGGATGTTATAATGTATATTTAGGAGATATGTTTCTAGGAGAGATGCCTGGAGACATACAAAAAAATCAAAACCTTGCAATTGCTGCAGGAGCAATACCCGGTGAATATATTATAAAGTATCTAGGATATGATGGGGATACGACAGATTTTATGACATCTGATATTGAAAATATATCATGGGATGTAATACTAGAAGTAAATATACCTGAAAAAGGAACAACAGATAACGGAACACCAAATGCATTTTATTCAACAGAGTCGTATAAGTTATATTCGGCAGAAGTTGAAAAAGTATATTCTGGTGATGATATGAAAAATGCAAAACCAGAGCTAGAAGAAAAAGTAGAAATTTTTGATGAGCCAGAAGAAGAAACAGGATTAATAGAAACTGCAGTAGGTTGGAATCAAACATTAAATTCTTGGATAACTAATCCCATTGAAAATATTGTAAGTTTGCTTTTAGATTTAGTGAAATTAATATTTGGAGATGTTCCTCAAATTTTTGCAAACTTTATACAAACAGGATTTGAGTCAAATGGAATAAGTAACTTAAAAATATCATTTAAACCAAGTGAATTAAAAGGTAGAAATCAAGATAGTCCAACAAATCCTAATGCATATATAAAGTTTGAAGAAGGTACATCAACAGATAAACATTTTGAAGGGCAAGAAGTAATAACAATACCTTTAAAGCCAAAAACTATTGAAAAAAATGAAGAAGAAGAAAACGAAGATCAAACATATGGATTCAATGAAGATTCAAAAATACCTCTTATTAGTGTAGATTTATTTACATTAGCGGGAAATAAAGTTCAAATGGTAGATGTTAATTTTTTAGACATAAGAAATAATCAAAACGATAGTTGGCTATATATAAGAAACTTCATTGCATCAATAGTTCATGCTGCCATGTATATTACTATAGGAATTTTAATTTTAGTTCTAATTTGGAATGCAATACTTATAGTAAAAGATAGTATTAATGGAGCAAATGCAGAATCTGCCAGAAGACATAAAGAAGTATTAGAAAAACTTGCTAAAGCAGTTGTTATGTTAGTAGGGACTTTAATATTGGAAGCATTACTTATTTATGGTAGTCAAATGTTCTTAGGAGAAATTGGAAAAATAGGTGGAGATACATATGAAGGACCAATAAGAGTGGTGGTTCAAGATGATATATATACTTTTAGTACAACGCCAACTGGTTATATAAGATATATGGCAGACATTTCTAATATAAAATTAAATACAACAAAAGCAATGTATGTAGGAATATATATTTTATTAGCATGGTCAAATTTACTTTTTTTGATAATAATGATGATTAGAATGATTCTGATGATGTTGCTTGCAGTTGTTGGATTTATAATTGTTATAATGTATATTATAGAAAATAACGGCACAGCAATGCATAAATATAAATCTTGGATATCAATTTATGCATCTTTAGCAGTAATACAAATTGTGATGGGAATTTTATTTAAGATTATTATGGAGGTAGCTGTAAAATAGTATAAAGAATGAAAAGAAGGGGGGGCAATATGTGAGAAAATATGTAAAGAAAATGTTTATATATATAATTCTTTTTATAGTCTTATGTAGCAAAAGCTGTGAAGCAGCGGTTAAAGACATAAAAAAAGGCGATTTATATATTTTTTATAATACATATGAACATTTTATTACAGGACAGGATGAAGCAGACGTCGTTAAAACTTTAAGAGAAGATTATGGTTATACAGGACAAACATTAAAAAGCCCCTTAAGGGTAAGTACAAAAGTAGAAATTATAGAAGAAAAAGGAAATTATAGAATAAAATTAGGAAAAAGAGAATTAGCAAAGATTTATATAAAAGATAGCAAGATAAAATCTTCACATACATGGGTTAAGGAAAAGACACTGAGAAATATTTTTGGATATGAAGATAGTTATGGAAAATTACAAAAAGGTACCTCATGGGATGTTGTTATAGAAGGTGTTACTGATGGACCATTTGAGTCTAAAGCTACGCCAAGACAAGTAGACGATGGATTAGTGCAAATAGTATATTATGATTATGTGGTTGAAGCAACAAAAGTTTATACTGGAGATGATGCAAAACGTTTATGGATGACACAACCAGAGGGTGCTCAAGATGTTGATGCAAATGACAGCTCTATGTATGATAATGTGGTAAGTGTTATAGAAACAGGAGAAGTAGTTGCGGAATTTTTATCTCATATAATTGAAAGCGTAGTAACAGCCTTTTTAGATGTAATTATAACTATAGGAGATGTATTTCAAACAATAGCAAATGCTGTTCAAACAGGAATGGACAATATAGATATAATGTATACGCCAGATGAATTAAAAGCAGCAGATAAAAGAACAACAGCACAAGAAAAGGATGATCCAGAGAAAGCTAATATTGCACCTATGGATAACCCAAGATTATTAAATAGTTATGTTAATTTTACAGAAGGAACCTCTTCAGGTTATGATGTATCAATAAAAGAAAAAGATGAAGATGGACAATCTCATGAATTTACAGATACTTCTCCTATACCTGTAATTAGAACAGATATATATACATTAGCAACAAATAAAGTAAACTTTACAAAAGCTAATTTTTTGGTAAAAGATGATACAGAAGGAGTAATATGGGTAACAATAAGAAATTTTGTTGCATCTATAATACATGGATTGATGTATATTATTGCTGCAATATTATTAATATCAATGTTGTGGCATGGAGTTGGTTTGGTGAAATCTTCAATATCAGGTTCTTTAGATGAAAAAAGACAACATATGTCAGCATTGCAAAAAATTGAAATAGCTTTTCTTATGTTAGTTGGAACAATTATAATAGAAGCTCTATGTATGTATTTATCTGATATAATTTTTACAAAAGTAAATTTAGTCGGAGGAGTAAATAAATATGAAGGACCAATAAGAGTGGCAGTTCAAGATAATATATATACATTTAGTACAACCCCGACAGGATATGTAAGATACATGGCTAGTTTAACTAATATATATTTATATGGAAAAAAGGCATTATATGTTTTTGCCTATATCGGCTTAGCTTTAGCAAACTTCTTTTTAGCATTAGGCATGATTGTAAGAATGTTTTTCATGATGTTTTTAGCTGTAATTGGATTTATAATAATTGGAATATATGCATTAAAAGCTAAGAATGCTAGTACAAATGGATATAAAGCCTGGATTAAAGTGTATGCAATAATATCATTTATACAAGTAATTTTAGCAATTTTAGCTAGATTATTATTAGAAACGATTTTAAAGCAATAGTAAGGAGGAAAAAATGAATTTATTTATAATGGTATTTTTATCTTTAGGGGGATCAATAGGTATTTTAATGTATATGATTTCTTCTATAAAATCATTTTTCAAGGATAAATTAAGTAATATGTTGACAGGAGAATTACCATTGATAGAAGGAGCTGGAGGAAAGTCGAAAGTAGAATTTTTAAAAGACAAACCAAAGGCTCAAGATCCTGCTGCTGTAAATAATGATCAAGCACAACCTACCTCAATGCAACCATCTTATCAGCAACCATCATATATGATGAACAAAGACTTTTCTAATCTTGAAAATATGGGTAATATGAATATGAGTGCCCCTTCAGGAGGCGGCGGAGTTGGCGTTGTTGTAGGTCTTGTAAATGCGATAGGTTTTATGAGTCAAGGTGGAAATATACGTAATATGGGTCGCCAAATTACAGGTTTTATGCGTCAAATAGGAAAAAATTATACTAGACAAATAAAAGGAGGAAGAAAAGGCATTGTTATAAATCAATCAAATTCTCAAATTGTAAATGCTATAAAAGGAGGTAGACCAACATTATATGAAAGAGGTAGAAGTAATACTTATATAAGTCAAAATAGAAAGGTAAGAATAGATTCGAAAAATAGTAAGCATAGCATAACTAGTCCGAATATAAACATGAGAAGATTGACAAGACCAAGTATATTTTTTGAACAAGGGGTACATAGGTTTGTTGCTAAAAGAAGTAAGATAGGAATTTTACCTGGTAAAAATGGTATAACTACAAGAGATATACTTAAAGGCAAAGCAAATGGAAATGCAATTGGAAATGGAAATGGAGCTATAAAATATATAGCAATTCCAGTAACAATGTCAGGAAAACAATTTACAGGTGAATCTATGCCAATGTTCAGAGATCCAGAAAATGCAAAACTTGGAATTAGAGAATTAGCAAGTTTGTTTGCATTTAATCAAGCTTTGTTACAAACTGAACTAAAAGGAGGTCTTTCTGAAAACTATATTCAGATGATGAGAAATCCAGAATTTAGAAAACTAATGAGAACAATGATTGAAATGGCACCAGATGCAGATGCACAATCAAAGGCTAATTTAGTTATGTTGATGAGACAACTTTATGATGATATGAATGGAAGACGTCAAGGAATATCAACAGCCAATAGACCAAATATGTATAATAACACAAGACAGGGATTAAAAAATGGAGAAAGCGGATTATCAAATAGATTACAATTATTAGATGCAAATGGAGTTGATGGAAAACCAACACAAGGAACTAAATCTCAAGAAGAAATAGAAGAACAAGCTAGAAAAAATGTAAGAGACAGAAAGACAAGTAGAGTACAAAGCTCTGAAGAAGAAGCTTTGGGTGAAGGATTCTCAGAAGAAGAACAAATGGTAGAAGAAATTTCAAGAACTATATTACAAAAAGATGTTGAACTTACAAGTGAAGAAGAAGCAGAAATAGATAGAAAAGCTAGAGAACAGGTTAAAATAAGAGATGGAATGACATCAGATGAAATAGAAGCTAAGGTTGAAAGGAAAAAGGCAACTTTAACTAAAAAAGCTAAAGAAGATAAAGTTAATATGGCTAAAGATCAAATGAAAGAGTTAATTGTACAAGAACCTGATCAAATAAAACAAATTTTAGGAGATCAAGGATTCGATAAAATTGTAGATAAAATAAAAGAAATAGAATCCAAAGAAGAAAAAGCAAAAAAAGGAAAAGAAGCAAGGAGAAGAAATAGAGAAATAGCAGCAGAACAATTAAGAAGAAGATCAAGACAAGAACAAAATGTGATGCTAAATAGTGGGGAAAACGATGATAAAGATGAAGATAATAGTAACAATAGAGAAGTAACTGCAACCCCAATACGAACAAAAGATAATCTTACAGCATACAGAGAAGATAAAAAAACTGATATTTAGCAAATAAAGGAGAAATTCTGTGAAAAAAATAAAGAAGATAATGCTTATAGCAGGAATTATAACAACAATAGTTGATATAATAGGATTATTCTATATACTTGATAAAGTAGATGTTTTAAAATTATCAGAATTACGGAATAACAGCGGCTGAAACTAACTATGGTGGTTTATATCAATATTACCAAGGAGACTATGCACACGTAAAATATGGATCTGGGACAATTGCTAGTTGTGGATGTGGTCCGACAGCATTAGCTATGGTTGTTTCAATGATGTTAGGAAAGAGAGTAACACCAGAAGATATTGTAAATTGGTGTGGAAATAAATATTATATATCTGGAACTGGTACGGGTTGGGATATTTTTGCTGCTGGGGCAGAACATTATAATTTAAATTGTAATGTTATCTCAACTAAAAACATAAACTTAGTTGTTGAAAATATGAAAGAAGGAGATTTAGTCATATCTTCTCAAGGACCAGGATTATTTACCAGTTATGGACATTTTATTGTTTTATGGAAAATTAATTCTACAGGGGGTATTTCTGTAATGGATCCAAATAAAAGAAATGCTATTGGAAAAGGATATAATAGTAGAATTTTTACACAACAAGAAATAAATCGAGCTGCAAAAAATTATTTTATATTTGATAGGAGATAAATTTATGAAAAGGAAAGCTATATTGATTTCTCTAATTGTAATTTTAATATGTTGCTTATGTTTTATGATAATAATAATAAAAAAACATATAAAAACTGATTATGAAAAAAAAGAAGTAATGAATCTTTCCGAAAACAATGCAAATAAAGTTAATACTACAGATGAGAATGAAAAAAATTATAATGAAGTGGAAAATAATGAAGTAGGAAATAATGAAGTAAATAGTAATGAAATAGATTATAATGATACAGATTATTTATTCTATAATGAAGACGAATCAGGAGATGGAAAGTATAGTAGAGAACAATTAAATAACTTTGATTTTGAAATAGATGATATTCCAGAAGAAATAAAAAATTATATAAAAGATAAAGAAGAATTTAATATAAAAGTAAAAGAATACACATATAAAAAAGGTCTTGTAGATGCATCTCATGCAACTTTTGAAACATATGAAATGCAGGAAGAGAATAAATTATTAATTACATTTGAGTTAGATGATGAATATAAAACAAAAATATTTATACGTATTAATATAAATAATAATTCTATGCAAATTTATCATAAACGTTAAAGAAAAACGCTAAGAAGCGAGGTAATATGAAAAATAAAACAAGTAAAATATTGAAATATTTAGTATTGGTATTATTTGTACTAATAACAATTATTATAGCTGTTATTATATTTTTAATTTTAAAAAATGATGAATCAAATAAAAATAATAATCTTTTAGAATCAAATACAATAGAGACTGAAAAAAAACAAGCAGAAAATAATGTTGTAATAGATGAAAATATTATTATGGATTCAAGTAATACAAATGAAAATACAGATAATAGCATTGACCAAGAAAATGTAAAATCAACATTACAAAAGGCAAATAGTACAAGAATTTACTTTTTAATAAAAAAATGTATGAAAAATTATTACAATACTTATGGTTCAATACAAGATTATATAGAATCAACAGAACAGGGAGATGAAGACAATTTTTTAAATTTAATTGATCCTGAAGCTATACAAGATTTAAATATTAATAAAGATACTATAATCAATTTATATGGAAAAAAAGAATTACCAAGATTTAATATTGATGATATATATGAGCAACATATTGATAAATATAAAATTATATATGTAGTAAAATATAGAATCGAAACAGATACAGGAATTAGTAATGAAGCAATGTTTATTAAAAGGGACAATAAAAACGAAACTTTTTCTATATATCCATATCAATATCTTCAAAAGCATAATTATTTAAATTTAAAAGAAAATGATATTTTACAAGTACAAAATTTAAAAGATATAGAAAAAAATCAATCTAATATGTATGATTTAAGCAATATCTCTTTAGGGGAAGTAGATTGCATTTTAGAATTATATAAAAAATTTCAGTTTGATTTATCTTTTGATTTAGAACATTTATATAATACAATGAACGAAAAATATAGGGAACTAAGTTATTCTTCTTTTGAAAGTTTTAAAAATGAAATGGAAACAACTAGAAATGAGATAACTTATGATAAAATAGAGAAGTATTCTTCAACTAGAAATAATTCTTTTGTTGAATTTGTTGGTATAGGCACAAGCGGAAAAAGATACATTTTTAGTGCAAAAAGTCTTATAGATTATAATATTGTGTTAGATAATTATACCACAGAAACACTTCAATATATCAATGCTTTCAATTTTGCATTACCAAAACAAAGAGGAAAATATTGTATTGATAGAATCATATCAGCTATAAATGATAAAAAATATAAATTTGTGTATGACAAACTAAATTTAGCACAGAAAAGTAATTATTATCCTACTTATGAAGAATTTGAAAATTTTATTGTAAATAACTTTTTTAATAAAAATGATTTTGAAATACAAGAAAATGAAAAAAGTATTTCAACAAATGTATATCAATATTCTGTGAAAATATCTAATCAAGAAGATAATTCTCAAAACAAGTTATTTACTATGGTAATTTATTTAGAAGAAAATGGAGAGTTTAAGGTTAGTATCATTAAATAAATATCAAGAATATCTGAGTGAAGGGAGTAAAAAATGAACAACAAAAAACTAACACTGATGATAATAATACTTGTAATAATCCTTTATAATATATTTAATAAAACTTATGCAATTCAACCAGGAGGAACAGCTGTACCAGGAGAAATTGTTTTTTTACCAGATGTTAATGAACATATTCAAATGGAATATGGAAACCTTGAAAATGAAATAGATGCTATTAATTGGCATTGGTCATGTAGAACATTATATGATGATTGGAGAAGAAGAGGAAAACCAACAAATGACAAACATTTATGCTATATAACAGTTGCAGGAGTAGATTGGATTTTTGTTGCTGTTTCAGAAACTTTTGGACATACTGGAGATTACATAAAGGTACATTCTAGATCTCATTTAACAGGAGAAGAGTTTGACACATATATGTTAATTTTTGACGTAAAAAGTAAATATAATAGGAATGCGTATTTTGTAGATAATATTCATTATGGTCATAGACAACATTCGGGTGGAAAAGAGGTGCTAGATGTTCTAGAATTTCCTTGGCATGGAGCAAAAGCAGATTTAGAGTGGAGAAAAAATGTTATGCCAGTTATATGGATTCAAAATGGAGGAAGCTATTTAGAACATCCTGAAGGACCAATTGGATTTACTGCTACAGTAAACGTTGATTATGATGAAGATACAGAATCTTCTACTTTAATGGGAGCAGTTGGACAATTTTTTAGAAACATTTGGAGCTCAGTTGACACATTTTTAGATAATCATTTAGAAAATGAAAATAAATCTACATTGTTATTTGACTTAAGTGAGGGATTATCGACAGACTTAGTATGGCCAGTTCCAGGACATACTAAAGTTGGATCTAAATTTGGACCAAGAAAATCTCCTACTGCAGGAGGATCAAGTAATCATACTGGAATTGACATTGGTGCACCGGCAGGAACAATAGAAGTTGCAGCAGGAACAGGGATGCTAAAAACATCAGGATATTTTACAAAAGGTTCGGGATATCAGAGTTATATATATCTTGATGACACAGAAACATATGGTGGACAAGTTATATTTGGATATCTTCATACTGACCCAAATCCATTGGTAAAAGCTGGAGAACATGTATATGCTGGACAACCTATTACTAAAGTTGGACCTAAATTCGTAACAGTTGATGGAAAAACTGTAAGAAATGGAGCAACAACAGGACCACATTTACATTTTTCAATGAGAATAAATGGAGATCATGTGGATCCGGAAATTTATTTCCCAGAAGAAATGAGAAAATAAGGAGTGTGTAATAAATGAAAGCCAAAAAAACTGCTTTACTTTTAATTATAATTTTAATAATTTCTGTATGTATTTTGTTGGTAACTATGTTTTTCTTAATCAAACAAGAAGTTAAAAACAACAATATAGGTGTTGGAGAAAATCAGAAAAATAATGCGGGAATTAATATTTTAAATGAAGAAGATAATGAGATTGGATATGATTTTGATCCAGAATATGGAATGGATATTTTTAGTGATGAAGAATTGGAAGGAACAGAACAAAGCAATATTTATGAAAATTATGAAATAAATTCTGAAGGAGAAGAAGTATTAGTTCCACAATATACTGAAGAAGATATTAATAATTTACAATTTGAAATTAAAGAAATTCCTGAAGAATTGTCAGAATACATAAAAAATAAAGAGGATATGTTTTTCCAAATAAAAAAATATATTTATACTAATCCACAACTTGTTGCAACACAGGCAACTGCAACAAGATATAAGTTTCAAAATCAAGATACTACTTTAACAATTTATTTTGATTTAAATGATAATCTTACAGAGTTGATTGTATCTATAGATTTAGAAGATAATACTATAACAGTAGAAGATGTTTTTAAAGATAAATAAAGAGAAGGAAAATAGGATGAAAGGAGGGCATATAGACTTTTGAAAATATTAAGAAAAATAATGATTTCTATAATTTTTATTTGTTGTATATTTTGTTTTTCAACAAATAGAACTTATGCATTGTCAGAAGAAATTAGAGAAAGAATAAACTTTAAAACTGTTGAAGATGATGGAGAACCAAAAGAAGAAGATGTTGACATAGTTGTAGATGACGGAAAAGACTTAATAAAAAGTATAAAATTGCCTCAAATTACACTATCATTTGAAAAAGTTCTATATGGTCACCAAGATTTAATAGATATAAAATTTTTCGAAGATAATGTAGAAAACAAAAATGAATTATGGAACACTATAAAGGGCTTTGTAAATGCATTTTATAGAGGAGCATTATATATAAGTTTTGCTACGATGCTATTTTTCCTAATTTATATGTCTGTTTTAATAGTAAAAGCATCTTTTAAAGGAAAAGATGATAATATTGAATTATCAGTTCCAAATTCAAAAGAGAAAACAGTAGTACAAAGACTGAAAGATAAATTATTTATTCAGGAATGGATATCTGGTATTATAGCATTAGGTTTGTTAACAGTAGGAATTAATATTTTAATTTATTTTTCAGAATATATAATGTATTCTAGTCCATTTGGTTCTGAAACCGAAGAAGGAATAGATAACCAGCCTATTACAGTTTATGTAAAAGGGGGAGAATTTCCAGTAGGAAAAATTTCAGTAACTGGTGAAATGACAGAAAATACTGATTTTAGTAGTTATATGTTTATAGGAGATTCTCGTGTTGCTCAAATGAGTACTGCAGTTTCAAGTATTAAAGGAAATGATATATTTATTGCAAAGGATGGAGCAAAGCATGATTGGCTTATAAATACAGCATTGCCAGAGGCAGATAAAAAAGTGAAAAATGGAATGAATGTTATCATATGGATGGGTACCGAAGATTGGGATAATGGTGCACCATATTATATTAATGCAATTAATGATAAAGCAAATAAATGGGGAAGTGCTGGAGTAACTATAACAGTTGGAACTATAGGTATTAGTCAATATGGTTCAACAGTAGATAATGGATATCAAAACTTTAATTCACAATTAAGATCAAACTTATCAAGCAAAGTAAGAATCAGTGATTTATATAGTTATACAAAAATACTGAGTGGAAATGGGAACATATTTTTAGATAAAGAACAATATAATGATTCTACCTATGTAAATATATATAACTTTTTAAAAAGTGGACAAGTAGAGAGTGCAGATGAAAATAATGCAATAAATACAGGAAAAGTAATAAGAGATTTCTATTTTGATACAAGTACAGAAGGATTAATGATATTTTTATCTCAATATAATTGGGATAGTAATGCTTCAACAAATATATTTTATATAATATGTACATTGATAGTATCATTGTGCAAATATATTATATTAGCAGTATTTTTCTTTAGAATGTTGATACTAGCTATACTTATGATTGCAGCACCAATATTAGTATTAATTAATATATTTAAAAGAATAAATGGAACAAGAGGTTTTATAACAAAGTGGGTTAGATTGTTCTTATATTTAATATTTTTAAGGCCAATGATATATATAGTTTATTATGTATTATTAAAAGCAATTCCAGGTAAAATTGCAGACAATACTTTGTACATAATAGTAGTTTGCTTAGTACTATCTATTCTATGCATATGGTCAGTTATTAAAGTATTTAAATCTATATTTGTAAGAGAAAAAAGAATAAAAAAATAAACAAAAGTAAAAAAATCTCCGAATCAATCGGAGATTTTTTTACTTTTTAAATAAAGAAACAAAATTTGTAAAAATATTATGCACTATATCAACTGGAAGTTTAATGAATTCATTATTATTATATAAATTTAATAAATAATTTTTAATAAAAGGTATATGCCATAAAATTATACATAAGATTATTACAAAAAATATGGCACATATTACTGCAAAAATAGATTTCAAATGTTCTTTAAATGTTTTTTGATATCTAACTTCATATCCCATATTTCGTAATGCTTCATTATAGGCATCATTATAAGCATCATTGTAAGCTTTGTTAACTTGATGATATATTTGTGAAGAGACATTATTTTGTTCTTGTGATTGATAATTTTTATTTGAGTATGTATTGTTCTCTTGCTGCTTTTTTATTTTTTTTTGTTCAGCAACTATTTTTTCAAATTCTATTTGATTTAATTCTTTATCATATTCAGATTTCTTTTCTGCATTTGACAAAACATCATATGCTTCATTAATAAGTTTTACTTTATTTTCTGCTTCATGTTTTTTTTCTGCTGGTTGTAAATCTGGATGATATTTTTTTATTAATGCTTTATAAGCTTTTTCTATGACCTCTGGTGAAGCATTTTTTGCAACCTCTAATATTTCATAATAATTTTTCATAAAAATCTCCTAAACTTTGATACTTTCTTTTTTTGGATTTTTTGTGTTTTCATTTTTAATAGCTTCTTTTTCTTTTTGTTTTAATTCTAAATTATCTTTAGCAATTGTCATTAAAAGTTTTATACGATTAGCCTGATTTGTTTCACTTGCACCTGGATCATAATCAACAGGTGTTATGTTAGCTTCAGGATATTTATTCCTAATTGTTTTTATAACTCCTTTACCTACAACGTGATTTGGAAGACATGCAAAAGGTTGAACACATATTATGTTTGGAATATCATTTTCGATATATTCAACCATTTCTGCAGTTAAAAACCAACCTTCTCCTGTTTGATTTCCTATTGATAAAATATCTTTTACAGAAGATTCCAAATGCCAAATATCACAAGGAAGTAAATAATTTTTCTTTGATTTTTTTAGAGCTAAATTAGAATCTTTTTCCATTAAATTTATTAACTTTAATGCTATTCTACTTATAGTTGCTGAAGTTTTATTTGAGTTTAATAAAGTATTAAATGTAATTTTATGTGTTGCCATAAATTTAATAAATCCCATAAAGTCTGGCAAAACAACCTCAGCGCCTTCTTTTTCTAATAAATCTACCACATAATTGTTTCCAAATGGATGATATTTGATAAGAATTTCTCCTACAATTCCAACTTTTGGTTTTTCTTTAGAAAAATCTAATTCTATCTTTTCAAAATCATCTACCATATCATATATTGCTTTTTTAAATTCTTTATTTGTACAATTTGTGACAAGTTTTTTGCATTTTTCCATCCAAAACTCAAATAGTTTATCAGTTTCCCCTTTATTTACTTCATAAGCTCTATTTTTATGAAGCATTTTTTGAAGCAAATCTCCTAAAAGAGCTGCTTTTATTAGTCTATCTAGTAGTTTAGGAGTAAGTTTGAATCCAGGCATTTTTTCCATACCAACTACATTTAAAGATATGACTGGAACCTGTTCAAATCCTGCATCTTTTAAAGCTTTACGGATAAAGCCAATATAGTTTGTTGCTCTACATCCGCCACCAGTTTGTGACATGATTAAAGCAGTTTTATTTACATCATATTTTCCTGATTGAAGTGCTTCTATCATTTGACCTGTAACTAAAATAGAAGGATAACAAGCATCATTATTTACGTATTTTAATCCTATTTCAACTGTTTTTTGAGTACATTCTCTTAAAAGGACCATATTGTAGCCACATGATTTAGCTGCAGGTTCTAATAGCTCAAAATGAATAGGTATCATCATAGGCATTAAAATTGTGTAATTTGCTCTCATATCTTTAGTAAATATTTTTTTGTTGATTTCATAATTTCCTTCTAATTTTTCATGACTTCTCTTATTCATACTAGCAAGAAGTGATCGAATACGTATTTTTACTGCACCTAAATTATTTACTTCATCTATTTTTATTAATGTATACATTTTATTGTAACTTTTTAAGATTTCCTCAACTTGGTCTGTTGTAACAGCATCTACACCACAACCGAAAGAGTTAAGCTGAATAAGTTCTAAGTTATCATGTTTACCTACAAAATTTGCGGCAGCATATAATCTTGAATGGAACATCCATTGGTCTACGACACGAATAGGTCTTTTTACTTCAGTTTGGTTAGAAATACTATCTTCTGTAAGAACAGCTAGTCCTAGAGAAGTAATTAGAGTATCAATTCCATGATTTATTTCAGGGTCTATATGATAAGGCCTTCCGGCTAAAACAATTCCTTTTAAATTATTTTCTTTAAGATAATTAAGAGTCTCAACTCCTTTATTTTGTATATCTTTTTTACATTTGTGGTATTCTTTCTGTGCTTTTTCAACTGCTATTTGTAACTCTTTTTTGGTAAAATTATATTCTTTAAATTCATCTAATTCTAAAACTTTTTTTACTAGATTTGGTGAATCAAAAGGTAAAAATGGATTGATAAATTTAATGTTTTTTTCATTTAAATTTTCAACATTATTTTTTAATACCTCTGAATACGATATTACAATTGGGCAGTTATATTTATTATCTGCTTTTTCATATTCTTTTCTTGAAAAAGGCATACAAGGATAAAAGATAGTTTTAATTCCTTGATCAATTAAACTTTCAACATGACCATGAGAAAGTTTAGCAGGATAGCATACTGATTCAGATGGCATTGATTCCATACCTTTTTCATATGTTTTGCGGGTACTTTTTTCTGAAATAATTACTCTAAAACCAAGCTCTGTGAAAAAAGTAAACCAAAAAGGATAATCTTCATACATATTTAACACTCTAGGAATTCCAATAGTACCACGTTTTGCTTGGCTTTCATCTAAAGGTTTATAATCAAAAAGTCGTTCATATTTATATTTTACTAAGTTAGGAAGATTTTTGTGCTCATTTACATTTCCTGCACCTTTTTCACATCGATTTCCAGAAATAAAATGTTTTCCATTATTAAAGGTATTTATTGTAAGTTTACAATGATTTTCACATCCATTACATCTTGTATTAGTAATTTTTATGTTTAAATTATCTAAATCTTCTTCTTTAGATATTGAAGAATAGTATTCCATATCTAAGTTATTTTCAAATTGTTCTTTAGAAAGAAGAGCCATTCCATATGCTCCCATAAGTCCTGCTATATCTGGTCTAATAACATTCTTTCCAACAATTTTTTCAAAGGCTCTTAAGACAGCATCATTATAAAAAGTTCCGCCTTGAACTACAATTTTGTCTCCTAAAGTTTCAACATCTCTTATTTTCATAACCTTTTGAAGAGCATTTTTTATTACGGAATATGAAAGTCCACTAGATATATCTCCTATAGTGTATCCTTCTTTTTGTGCTTGTTTTATTTTAGAATTCATAAAAACTGTACATCTTGAACCTAAATCAACAGGATTTTTAGCTTCTAATGCTTGTTTTACAAATTCGGATATTTCTAAATTTAAGCTTTTACTAAATGTTTCTATGAAAGATCCACAGCCAGAAGAACAAGCCTCATTAAGCATTATACTATCTATTGCACCATCTTTTAGTCTAATATATTTCATATCTTGACCACCAATATCTACGATACTTGTTACATCAGGCTCAAATTTTTTAGCGGCAGTATAATGTGCAATTGTTTCTATTTCTCCCATGTCAACGTTTAAAGCGGTTTGAATTAATTTTTCGCCATAACCTGTTACACCACTATAGCGTAATTTAGCAGTATTTGGTAAATCTTTATATAAACTATGAAGCATTTTTATTACACTTTGAAGCGGATTTCCTTCATTACTTCCATATAGTGAATAAAGAAGACATCCCTCATTATCAATTAAAACAATTTTAGTGGTAGTAGATCCTGCATCTATTCCTAAGAAACAATTCCCAGAATAATTTAAAAGAGAACTTTTTTTAGTAAAAGCTTTACTATGTCTTTTTCTAAATTCTTCATATTCTGGATAATCTCTAAATAAAGGTTCAAGTGGTTTTGTTGTTGTGTCTTGAGAATATTTTAGATTTTCTATTTTTTTTGAAAGATCAATGTTTGTTATTAAATTGTCTTTTAAAGATTCTATTGCAGCACCTATTGCAACTAATAAATGAGCTTCATTAGGTACAATTATTTCATCATCTTTTAAATTTAAAGTTTCAATAAATCTTGTACGAAGTTCAGATAGATATGTAAGAGGACCTCCTAAAAATGCAACTTTTCCTCTTATTGGTCTACCACAAGCAAGACCAGATATAGTTTGGTTTACTACTGCCTGAAAAATTGAAGCAGCAATATCTGATTTAGCAGCACCTTCATTAATTAATGGTTGAATATCTGTCTTAGCAAAAACGCCACATCGTGAAGCTATAGGGTATATTGTTTTATAATTTTTAGCAAGTTCATTTAGTCCATTTGTATCAGTATTTAATAATGAAGCCATTTGATCAATAAAAGCACCAGTTCCACCAGCACAGGTTCCGTTCATTCTTTGCTCAATAGATTTATCAAAATATATGATTTTAGCATCTTCTCCACCAAGTTCTATAACAATATCTGTTTGAGGTATGTACTTTTCAACTGCTCTTTTACATGAAACTACTTCTTGAATAAAATTAACTCCTAAAAATTTTGCGGAAGACATGGCACCTGAACCAGTAAGTGCAATAGTAAATTTACTATTTGGATATTTTTCATTTAAATCATATAGCATATTACAAACTGTATTTTTTGTATCTGAAAAATGTCTTCTATAATCTTTATATATAATTTCTAAATTATCGTTCATTACTATAATTTTTACTGTTGTAGAACCTACATCTAATCCTACATGTAAAATTTTTTCTTCCATTACTTAGTCTCTCCTTTATGTTACCTTTTATGATACTTTATTTTATACGTTTTTTTACATTTTGTCAATTGAAAAAAGTGACAATTATGTCACTTAATGCACTTTGTAAGTTGCTTTCATTATATTTTGTCTATCTATAATTTCTCCATTTAATTTTAGAGTTCTAAAGGTTGAAGATTTTATATATGAAGAAGTTTTGCTTGTTACATTTGCATATACATCTACATCATATTCTACATCCTCTTTATATCCCCAGATATTGAAAGTAGCAGTTCCGTTTTGTACAGAACATGTCAATTTTATCGCATAATTTCTGGAGTTTTTAAATTTAAAATCTTTAACTCCATAAACAACAGTTGCATCTCGTCCTGCATTAACATATGATGGAACAAATTGATGATTATATAGCTCTATTATTTCTAAATTTGCAAATAATGCGGCATTAAACAGGGTTGTTGAAATTTGACAAATTCCTCCACCTAGACCTTTTACGACCTGACCATTTTCATAAATATCTGCTTCTTTATATCCCGCAGATATTGTTCTTTCTCCGGACAACATTATTATATGAAAAAGTTTCTCCTGGAAGTAAAACAAATCCATCTATTTTTTGGGCTGCTAATCTTAGGTTTGTTGTCCTATTTGTATTGGAAGCGGGATATTTTGTTGAAAATTTTCCAAGTAAATCTGGAAATGCTTCTTGTGGTAAATCATTAGTTTTTATATTTGGTTGTAAAACTTTTAAAGGAATTATAACTTCAAGGTCAGAGTTTTCTAGTTTTTGTTTAGCTTCTTCTAATGAAATAGAAAAATCTATGCCTGTTTCTGAAGGATATACAACATGTGGGTTTTCCGTAAAGTATGCATCTTTTGCATCTTTATGTATTTCTGCATAAATACTATCTAAATTAATTTTTTCAGGAGATTTTTCTATTGCTATAATTTCTGTATTATTATTGACAAAACCAAGATTTACAATGTTTTGTTTTAAACTTTCAAAGGTTGAATCTATATCTATTATGTAACCATTTTTACCTTTTGTTATAATTAAATCATTTCCATCTATGTAGTAACCACTTTGAACAACTGCATCAGGAAGTTCTGGAGAAAGATTTGTTAATATTGTTTTTAGGGTATCTTCATTAAAAGTTACAGGAACATTAACGTTTTGTTTTTTTATCATTGTACCTAATACTTTAACATCATCTTTAAAAATATTTCCAGTTTTACCAATTTTAAAAGCTTCATTTACAGCTGAATCTATATCAATATTCATTTCAATTTCAGAAGTTTTAATATAAGTTATGTAGTTATTATGTATCAAAGAAATATCATTTGAAAATTGCTCTTGATAATAATTTTTTAATCGCTCTTTTGCTGATTCCTTATCAAGATTTGATACATCTATCCCATTTATATACACACCTTTTGCAATAGTTATACTATGGGTTTGATTATAAATTGTGAATATTCCAAAAAATATTAAAATTATAAATAGTATTGACGCTAATACAATTGTAGTTATAATAAACCATGTTTTAGTAAATAAAGAACTTTTTTCTTTTGATTGTTCAAAAATAGTATTATTAATATTTGAAGTATCTTCATTATCTATAATTTCTACCTTTTCTTCTTCTATAATCATTTCTACCTCTATAAATATTACTTTATTCTACAAATTTCGACTAATATTATAGTACAATATTATTGATTTTTTGTCAATGGATTTTTTTGCCCTGAAACACATATATCCCTAAGGTTAGATTGCTTTTATAATCAACTAAAATTTGTTAACATAGAATATTTTTCCTCAAAACCATCAGGAACAGAATTATTGACTAAAATTTTTATAGAGTCTACTTCATTTAATTCTGTTAAAGTATTTAAAAGACTATTAATTATATAATATTTTTGGTTATCATATGTAGTATTTAAAATCTCAGGTGAAAAATCCAAAATCACACAACTTCTATCTAAATAACTATTTAATAAAGAAGTTCCCTTAGGAAAAACAGAAGATAATTCTTGATTTTCCGGATCATTTATTAGTAATTCTACTAATTTTTGATATGGATTATTTAGTAGTTCAGTTGAATCTATAAGTTTACCTTCACTTTTTAATTCATCGTTTTCTGAATCTAGATAAAATAGAGTGACAAGAGTTCTTCGCAATTGTACATTACTTATTTCCTCTTCCGGTGTATATTCAGAAATGTCTGTATTTTCATTATTCGCATCATTATTATTAAAATTTTTTACTATAAAAAAAAGTAATACCAAAATAATGATTAGAACAGAAACAAGTAAAAATAATATTTTTTTATTTTTCATAATTGGGCCTCCTAAAAAATTTTCTTTTTAAATATTATTTATACATTGTCCTTTTTAGAACTATAAAAATAAAATTATTATTTTAAAATTTTATAAAGTTTTATACAATTTGTGAATCTACATAAACTATTTAGAAAATATTCTACTTCATATAAGGATTTAAAAGTATTATTTTTTATATTGTTTAAATTATTTCTTTTTTCATTATATGAGGGAATGACTCTTTGAGAATATTCTTCTAAAGAAGATTCTTTTAAATAATGAGGAAGATTACTAAAAAATAGATTATTCATTGAAAAAACTCCTTTTTTATAGTATAATATGTAAGATAAAAATTTTTAGTGATGTTATAAAGGAAAAAAATGAAAATTAAATTAAGAGAAAATGAAAGAATGGATGATTTAGAATTTAAGGGACTAAAAATTATTCAGAACGCAAATGGATTTTGTTTTGGAATAGATAGTGTCCTTTTATCTGATTTTGCAAGAAAAATAAAAAAAGGATCAAGGGTTATAGATTTAGGAACAGGTACTGGGATATTACCAATATTGCTTTCTGGCAAAACGGAAAATACAATTTTTAGAGGTGTAGATATACAAGAAGAAGTAACCGAAATGGCAACTAGAAGTGTAGAATTAAACAATTTAAATGACAGAATAGAAATTTTAAATATGGATATTCTTAATTTAAAAAAAAGATATGCAAAAGCAAGTTTTGATGTAGTGATAACTAACCCTCCATATAAAAAAAAGGAAAGTGGAATTATTAATGATAATGAAAATAAAATAATTTCTAGACATGAAACCACAGCTTCTCTAGAAGATTTTATAGATATAGCAGCTTTTTTATTAAGAAATTCAGGTGAATTTTATATGGTAAATAGACCTGAAAGATTAGTTGATATTTTTACTATTATGCGAAATAAAAAAATTGAACCCAAAAAAATTAGATTCGTTTATCCTAATAAAAATAAAAAAGCAAATTTAGTTCTAATAAAAGGAGTTAAAAACGGAAAAGCTTTTTTGGAATTTGAAAATAATTTATATATTTATGATGAAGAAGGAAATTATACAGAAGACATTTTAAAAATTTATAATAAAAAATAAGGAGATTTTTATATGTGTGGAAAATTATATTTAGTTGCAACTCCAATTGGAAATCTAGAAGATATAACTTTAAGAGCAATTAATATTTTAAAAGAAGTTGATTTAATTGCAGCAGAAGATACTAGAACAACATTAAAACTATTAAATCATCTAGGAATAAAAAAACAATTGATAAGTAATCATAGACATAATGAAGAAGAAAGAGAAAACTTTCTAATTGAAAAGTTGAAAGATGGTCAAAATATTGCTATAGTGTCTGATGCTGGGACTCCTGGAATTTCCGACCCTGGTGAAATTATTGTAAAAAAAGCTATTAAAGAAAATTTAGAGGTAATTCCAATTCCTGGAGCATGTGCAGCAATTACTGGATTAATTGCATCAGGGTTAAATACGAAGGAATTTTCTTTTTATGGTTTTTTACCTTTAAATAAGAAATTAAGGAAAGAAAAACTTGAAGAAATAGGAAACGAAATAAAAACAGCTATAATTTATGAAGCTCCTCATAAATTAAAGGATACACTAGAAGATTTAAAAGATATTGTTGAGGAAAGACAAATCGTATTAGCTAGAGAATTAACGAAAATTCATGAAGAATTTATTAGAGGAAATATAGTGGATATAATTAATAAATCTGAAAATTTGAAAGGTGAAATAATTTTGTTCATTGAAGGAAAAGAAAAACAAAATAAGGAAAATTTTTTAAATAATATGAGTTTAGAAGAACATTATTCTTTTTATGAAAAGCAGGGATTAATAAAAAAGGAAATAATAAAAAAAGTTGCAAAAGATAGAAATGTAAATAAAAATGAAATATATCAATATTTTATCAAGAAATAGAGAAATAAAAAAATAAATTAATTATAAAAATAATTAATTTATTTTTTTATTATATTTATTTATCTGAATTTAGTTCTGCTAAATTATTTAAACATTTTTTACAAATTAGCTTTTCATTATATAGTAGCAAATCTTTTGAATTACCACAGAAAATACATCCAGATTGATATTTTTTTAGAACAATGGCATCCCCATCTTGATATATTTCAATAGGATCTTTTTCTCCTATATTTAATTTATTCCTTATTTCTTTGGGAATTACAACTCTGCCAAGTTCATCTAACCTTCTAACGATACCTGTTGACTTCATTTTTATCATTCCTCCTTATAATAAGTACTAAAAATTTTGCCTATAATAATATCACATTTTTAGAAATTGGTCAATAAAAATTTACTATTTTTTCCAAAAATTAATAAAATAAGACAATTTGCATTAGAAAAATCGAACAATGTAGAATTTTGTCGAAAAGTTTTTCTTGACAAATTATGTAAAAGAGAGTATTATAAATTAAATTTTAAATCTAAAGGAGTTTTATGTCTATAAAAATATTATTTTTTATATTGATTTTTATTTTAATAAGAAGTTTGATTATAAATATTCTTTCTAAAAAAATAATTAAAGAAATCCAAAAATAAAGTTATTAATCTTGTAGAGAAAATAAAGATTTGCCCCTTAATAAAAACAAAATATTTCCTATAAAATAAGTTATTTTCTATATTGTATATTTTGCCTTTTTTATTTTATTTTCTCTACAATTTATAAATTATATTTGTACTATATTTCCGAGGAATGGTTCTACTTGCGACAGAAAGATAAAAGTTATCTGTGTTTGTTCCATTTGAAATAAGTTCATTCATGACAGTCTGATATGCAAGTTCTGGAAAATTACTTTCTTTACTTAAATGACCAAGAATAGCTTTCTTAAGACCAGAATTTATTAAATAATTTATTGTCTTTCCTGCTGCTTGATTAGGAAGATGCCCAATAGGACTAGCTATTCTATTCTTTAAGTTAAATGGATATCTAGTATATTTTAATATTTCTGGGTCATAATTTGATTCTAAAAGTAAAAATTCACTTCCATCGATGTGATTAATAATAGTGTTTGTCATATGGCCAATATCTGTTGCAATACTAATTTTTTTATTATCTGCAAAAATTGTATAACCGGCATGGAGCAGCAGCATCATGAGGTATTGAAAAAGGTAAAATTTCAATGTCACCTACTGAGAATTTTTCATCTATATTTATGTTTTTTTTATTACAATCTGAAATCTTTTCTGTTTGCTTTGGCATGGCATCAAATGTTTTTTGGTTAGCAAAAACAGGAATATTAAATTTTTCAGATACAGCACCAAGACTTCTTATATGATCTGTATGTTCATGTGTTACGATAATACCATTTATATCAGATGCTGATATATTTATTTTTCCGTAAACCTTCTTCTATTTTTTTTAAACTTACACCTGCATCAACTAATATCTTTGTATTTTCTGTTTCAACAAATAAACAATTTCCACTACTTCCACTATATAAACTACAAAAATTTAACATATGTATTTTTCCTTTAATTTTCTTCAACTAGTTTTATTTTAGCTCCTAGTTTACGAAATTTTTCTTCAATATTTTCATAACCCCTATTTATATAATCTACATTATATACTTCTGTAGTACCTTTAGCAATAATACCTGCAATTATTAAAGCTGCACCTGCACGTAAATCGGTTGCATAAACAGGAGTTCCTTGTAATTCCTTTACACCTTCAAAATATGCTGTTTTTCCTTGTGCAGATATTTTAGCTCCCATTTTGTTAAGCTCTTCTGTGTATTGAAAACGGGAATCAAAAATACTTTCATTTATTATACTTGTTCCTTCTGCTATTGATAAAAGAACTCCCATTTGAGACTGCATATCTGTAGGAAATCCAGGATAAGGAAGTGTTTTTATAATAGCTTTGTTAGGTCTTTTATTGCAATAAACACGGATTGAATCACCATAATCTTCAACGATTCCACCAACTTCACATATTTTAGCTGTAATTGATTCTAAATGTTTTGTAATACAATTTTTCAAAGTTATATCACCCTTAGAAGCTACGGCTGCAACCATAAAGGTTCCTGCTTCTATTTGATCTGGGATGATAGAATAAGTTGCATTTCCTGAAAGTTCTTTTACTCCCGTGATTTTTATTGTGTCTGTTCCAGCCCCTCTTATATCTGCTCCCATAGTATTTAAAAAATTGGCAACATCGACAATATGTGGCTCTTTAGCAGCATTATCAATTATTGTTGTTCCTTCTGCTAAAACACTTGCTAATATACAATTAATTGTTGCCCCAACAGAAGAAATATCCATATAGATAGATGTTCCAATTAATTTTTTTGCTTTTGCTATTATTTTTCCTTGAGTACATTCTATGTTTGCTCCTAATGCTTCAAAAGCTTTTATATGTTGATCTATTGGTCTAGAACCTAATTTACATCCACCAGGCATGCCAACAATTGCAGAATGATTTCTTCCAAGTAAACTTCCTAAAAGATAATAAGATGCTCTAAATTTACTTGTTAAAGCAAATGGAGCCTCTGCCATTTTGATGTTTTTTGTATCTATAGTTATTTCGCTATCAGAATTCCATTCTATTTTTGCACCTAAATTTTCTAATATTTCACAATATATTTTTACATCACTTATATTTGGTAGATTATTTATTGTGCAAACTCCATTTATTAATAAGGTTGCTGGTAAAATAGCAACTGCTGCATTCTTTGCTCCGCTTATTGTAACCTCACCTTTTAGAGGAGTTCCACCTGTTATTACTAATTTTTCCAATTGTATACCCCCAAAAATTCTATTGTTTTTCTTATTTATCCGTTAGTAATATATCATAAAGTTCTTTTTTTGACAACTCTTTTTTAAAATATTTAAGTGATGGTTCTTATTTTATTTTTTTGCTGTGAAGAAATCATTCTTTGAAAGTAATTCTATTAACTTAAATTTAAATTTTAAAGTCACATTGTTTTTATTAGATATTAGTTTATATTCTTCATTTGATAAACTATATTGTAATTTTTCTTTGGATTCTTCTGAAAGAGTAGCAGAACTTTTATCTATGAAGCAAAGTGATGGGTAAAGAACACACCACCAATTTTGTCCTTGTGAAGATCCTAATTTAATTTCTAAGGCATCATAATGACCTGCTGGAAAAGATATATCAGCATATGTTTTAGTCGGAAAATTAAAAGTACCTAATTCACAGCTAGAATTATAAGAAAAACCATTATCTAAAATAGTTTGATTAACTATATTTTCAAAATTGTGAAGATTATCAGATAATAGTTTTAATGCTTCGTCTTTTGATTTTACATTTGAACAAATTGAATTCATATATTCTATTATATTATCTCTAACAATATATTTTAAATTTTGATCTTCTTTAGAGTCACTATTAGCAATTACATGTAGTCTTAGAACATTTTTCGACAAATCAGAGGATATATATTTAACATATGATAATGCACTTATATATACAAACAGAGTAAGCAAAATCAATAAAATTATAATAGTTTTAAAATTGTTAAAAAAATTTTTTTTCATAATTGTTCCTCCAATGACATATTCTTCATTGTAAGTATTTGCAAGTTTTTAAAATATTATACATTTAGAAAAATGATTTTGAATAAAAACAATTGAAAAATATTTGAAATATTATTGACATATTTTTGAAAAAATGGTAAAATTTTCCAAAACGAAAGGATGATGAAAAATGGTTACAAAAGAGTCTGAGTCAAGAAAATACTGCTGTTTTTATGTTAGTGAATATCACCTAGAAATGATTTTACTACCATATATAAAAGATAATATAGATAAATATAAAATAATAATTTATACACAGGAAAATTTACTAGAAACTATAAAAGTTCTTCTAAAAAAAATAAACCTAAAAGAAGATGAAAAAAGGAAAATACTTAATTTGAATTGGAGTGGAAAGAATTTAGAAAAAATAGATGATGAGAATAAAACTATTGTTGTTATAAATGGAGACAAAAATTATGTACAAAAAGTTAATAAAAAATTTAAATATTTAAAAAATATAAGTGTAATAGATTGCTATAAAGTTGATAATGAAAGTCTTGAAATGACTGATTTGAAAGAAAATTATGATGAAATTTTAAATACAAAAAAAATATAAACTAAATACAAAAAATGATAAAACTCTTGCTAAAAATAAAAAAAAGGTGTATAACAGAGAATAGAACTATTTTTGTTTTCCTCAATTAATTAAATAGACAGTTAATATAAGAGGAGTTTTGAGAGGAGAAAACATATGAATTATGATATAGCAGAAATAAAATACAAGTTGAAAAAATATGGACAAGAACACCTTTTAAATTTTTATGATACTTTAGATGAAAATAAAAAAGAAGAATTATTAAAACAAATTAATGAAATTAATTTTGAATTAATAAATAGTTTATATTCTAAAACTAAAGAATCAACCAAAAATGAAAATGTGCAAATTGAACCAATGAGTTTTATAGACAAAAGTAAATTAAATGACAAATATAAATTTTATGAGGATATAGGAAAAAAAGCAATAAAAGAAGGAAAACTAGCTGTTGTTACAATGGCAGGAGGACAAGGAACAAGATTAGGTCATAATGGACCTAAAGGTACTTTTGATATTGGCCTTGACTCTCATAAATCTTTATTTGAATTATTATGTGACTATATTAAAGAAGAATCTCGCAAATATGATGTCCAAATACCTTGGTTTATAATGACAAGTAATGAAAACAATGCTGATACTATAGAATTCTTTAAGAAAAATAAATATTTTGGATATGAAAAAAATATTTACTTTTTTATACAGGGCGAACTTCCAATGGTGGATACAGAAGGTAAAATTTTAATTGGAGAAGATGGTCTTATAAAAGAGGCAGCAGATGGACATGGAGGAGTGTATGAATCTCTAATAAAAAGCGGAATGATTCAGAAAATGAAAGAACGTGGAGTTGAATGGGTTTTTATTGGAGGTGTAGACAATTGCTTAGTAAAAATGGTAGATCCTATTCTTATGGGAATTGCTATAGATGAAAAGGTTACTGCAGCAGGTAAATCTGTTGTTAAGGCTAATCCATATGAAAAAGTAGGTGCATTCTGTAAGAAAAATGGAAGACCAAGTGTTGTAGAATATTCAGAAATAACAGAAGATATGGCTAAAGCAACAGACGAAAATGGAAATTTATTATATGGTGAATCACATATTTTATGTAATTTATTTAATATAGTTGCTATTGAAAGAATGGGAAATACTCCTTTACCATACCATATAGCATTTAAGAAAGCAACTTATATTGATAAAGATGGAAATAAAATTGTTCCAGATAGTCCTAATGCATACAAATTTGAAGCTTTTTTATTTGATGCTTTTGGAGAAGTCGATAATATGGTAATTCTAAGAGTAAAAAGAGAAGATGAATTTGCTCCAGTAAAAAATGCAACAGGTGTAGATAGTCCGGAAACAGCAAGAAAATTATACAATGATTTTTATAAATTGTCATAAATAAAATATTGAATAAGAAGGAGGTGGAAGATTAAAATTTTTATTTTCTGCCTTTTTTCTTTTATGAAAAAAGAGTACAAAAATATGAGAAAGGATGTAAAAGATGAATTATTTAGAAGAATATAAAAAATGGTGCGAAAGTAGTGAATTTGATGAAGAAACTAAAAAAGAATTATTAGAAATAAAAAATAATGAAAAAGAAATACAAGATAGGTTTTATAAAGAACTTGAATTTGGTACAGCCGGACTTAGAGGAATAATGGGGAGTGGAACAAACAGAATGAATAAATATACTATTGGAAAAGCAACCCAAGGTTTAGCAAATTATATAATAAAACAAGGAAGACAAGAAGAAGGTGTAGCTATAAGTTATGATTCGAGAAAAATGTCACCAGAATTTAGTAGACAAACAGCTTTAGTTTTGAATGCAAATGGTATTAAAACATATATATTTGATCACTTAAGACCTGTACCTGAACTTTCTTTTGCTGTAAGACAGCTTCATTGTGTAGCAGGAATAATGATAACAGCAAGTCATAATAAACCAGCATATAATGGCTATAAAGTATATTGGGATGATGGATCGCAAATAATAAGTCCAGTAGATACTGATATAATGAATGAAGTAAAATCTGTTACAAATTATAATGATATAAAGGAAATATCTCAGGAAGATGCAGAGAAAAAGGGATTATATCAAGTAATAGGGAAAGAAATAGATGATAAATATATAAATGAATTAAAATCTAGAGTATTAAATCCAGAAATAGTTAAAGAACAAGGAAAAAAATTAAAAGTTGTTTACACGCCACTTCATGGGGCTGGAAATGAATTGGTTCAAAGAATTTTAAAAGAAATTGGATTAGAAAATGTTTATGTTGTGCCAGAACAAGAAAAACCAGATGGAAATTTTCCAACTGTTGATTATCCAAATCCAGAAGCAAAGGAAGCTTTTAAGATGGCATTAGATTTGGCAAAGAAAGTAGATGGTGATATAGTTCTTGCAAATGATCCTGATGCTGATAGATTAGGTATATATGCAAAAGATACTAAAACAGGAGAATATATGGATTATACTGGAAATATGTCAGCATTACTTATTGCAGAATATAGATTATCACAAATGAAAGAAAAGAATATATTACCTAAAAATGGTATGTTTGTTTCAACTATTGTTTCATCTAATTTAGCTAAGGCAATTGCTAAAGAATATAACCTAGACTTTAGAGAGGTTTTAACAGGATTTAAAAATATAGGAGAGCAGATAAAAATAGAAGAGCAAAAAGAAAATGGTAAAAAGTATGTATTTGGATTTGAAGAAAGTTATGGATGCTTAATTGGTGATTATGCAAGAGATAAAGATGGAATTTCTGCTGTGATGAGTTTATGTGAAGCGGCATGTTATTATATGTCTAAAGGGATTACTTTATGGGATCAGATGATTAATATTTATGAAAAGTATGGATATTATAGAGAAGGACAAGTATCTATTGTTTTGGAAGGCTCGGAAGGGGCTGAAAAAATTAATAAGATGATGGAAAACATGAGAAATAATTTACCTAAAAATATAGGTGAATATAAAGTTATAGAATTTAAAGACATTAAGTTAGATATTGTAAAAAATATAGAAACTGGTGAAATTTCAAAAACTGGTTTACGTTCATCAAATGTTTTATATTATAGTTTAGAAGAAGATGCTTGGTGTTGTGTAAGACCTTCTGGAACAGAACCCAAAATTAAACTTTATATGGGTGTAAAATCAAATTCTTTAGAAGATGCAGAAATGAAATTAACTGAGTTAAAAAATGCAATGACAAAATTGGTAGGATAAATTAATAAAAGCACTAGTATCGCTAGTGCTTTTATTGACTTTTAAAAAAAATATTGATATAATGTAAAAGTATGTTCCCATAGCTCAGCAGGATAGAGCAGTCGTTTCCTAAACGACCGATTGTGGTTCGAGTCCGCATGGGAACACCATTTATTTATAATCTAGAATATAAATGTTTTTTCATAAATGAAATTTATAGTTTTAAAATCATTGAATTATATATAATAAAAATTTTCATAATTAATGTTTATAACAAACTCGAATATAGCCTATTTATTTGAATTAATAGGGCAAATATGGTATAATTAAAGTATACTGGGTTCAGTATACTCTCCAGATAGAATCCAAAATTTGGGTTCTTAATGGAGAAATAAAATCAAAGGGGGAAAACCTAATGACCACCATCACAACGAAGGATCAAGAGCTGTGGATGACTACTCCCAGATACTTCTATGCGACTCCTTTTGAAATCGCAGAATGGGTAGAGCAGAAGGGGCTTGTCCAGGC
>CANRPS010000008.1 GCA_947632585.1 uncultured Clostridia bacterium | reverse complement strand
CTTTACTTCCTGTTATAATCTTATTTGCAGAAGGTAAATACATACTAACTGAATCATCTGTATTAGAATTGTCTTTATATATTCCTTTTACTAAAAAGTCATATGTAGCTTCAGTATTTGGATTTTTTAAAGAAATCGTGCTTCCTACACTTATTCCATTTAAACTTGCAAGTTCTGTACTTATTACACATTCTTGAGTTTCAAAATCAGATATCATTTCCCCTTCTGTTATTTTGTATGTACCTGATACAAAATCTGTCATTCCATCATATGAAGAATATCCATCTAATTCAAAATCTCCTGTTAAATTTCTTGCACTTTCAAATCTTTCTTTACTTTTTGTTATAATTGTTGTTGTATTATTTGTTATTGTTTTTCCTCCTGGTCCTCCTCTACCAAAAGAATCGCCCCCTTCGGAAGAAGAACTTGTTGATGTTTCTCTATTTTCTACTTCATATTCAAAAGAATCTGATGCTTTGGTTAATGTATCACTATTTAAAGATGTAGCATATATGTAATAATAGTCTTTTAAATAACTACTTTCTCCATAAGATTTTACATTATCTAATGTTAAAGATTCTATTTCATTAAATGCTTCTATATTAGTTTTTCTAGCATCTTCTCCACCTTGGAATTTTCCTGATAATTCTTGTCTATTAAATGAAATTGTCCCTATAATATCATGTGAATCTTCATAGTCTTTTACTAATTTATTTGCAGTATTTCTTATTGATAAAGTCACAGTGCTACTTGCTGCTATAACTAAAATAATAATTCCTATTAAAATATTTCTGCCCTTATTTCTAAATATTGAAATTAAACTATTTTTTAAAATATACATGTTTCTTCTCCTTATCCTATTGTTTTACATGGTAATTTTAAATTAGATTTATGTTCTTTTTGTGTTTTTTTAGTTAACTATTTTTGAAATTTAAAAAAAAATAAAAATGTAAATATTTTTGGATATCTACATTTTTCTTATCATTTCAAATAATTATAACTTTTATTTTATATATCTTTTCCCATAAAATATTCTTCATTTTTAAACTTAATTATTAAATCTCAATAAATATCCATCTGGGTCTTGGATTAAAAACTCCTTATCTTCATATAATGTTTCTTTTACTCTATAACTATTTGTCATAAGTTCCTTAAAGAAACATATATTCTTTTCTTTTAGTTTTAAATAATAATTATCTATATTTTTTATATTCATACTTATATTAATACCTCTTCCAAATGGATATTCCATTTTACCTGTATTCCAATTGTCATTTACTTCTTCTATCATTATTTGATTACCTTCTAATTCTATAAATGCAAATTTATTTTCTTTTCTTTCATACATTATTTTAAATCCTATTTTTTGATAAAATTCTTTGCTTTTATTAATATCAGATACACTTAATTCTGGAATTAGTTTATTAAATTTCATAAATTTCCTCACCTTAATTTTACATATTATTCATAAATTCATTTATTTTTTCTTCATCTACTCTCATTGCAAATATTGTTTCCTCAATTAATTTATCTAAGTCCCATCCAAGCATTTGAGCCCCATCTTCTATTACTTTTCTAGAACATCCAGCCGCAAATTTTTCGTTTTTAAATTTTTTCTTTACTGATTTTAGTTCTAAATCTTGCACACTTTTAGATGGTCTCATAATAGCTACCGCTCCAATCAATCCAGTTAATTCGTCAGTTGCATATAGGATTTTTTCCATTTCATGTTCTGGCTTAATTTCCACTGATAAGCCATATCCATGGCTACATACTGCATGAATTATCCTCTCATCAATACCTTTCTTTCTCATTATTTCTTGTGATTTAATACAATGTTCCTCAGGATATTTTTCAAAGTCTAAATCATGTAATAAGCCTACAATTCCCCAAAATTCTTTTTCCTCTTCGAACCCAAGTTTTTCCGCAAAATATTTCATTACTCCTTCTACAACTAAAGCATGTCTGATATGAAATTTTTCTTTATTATATTCCTTTAATAGCTCAAATGCTTCTTCTCTTGATATATTAGGCATTTTTTCCACCTCTTCTAAATAATCTTTTTCTTCACTCATAAAAAATATAACATAAAATAATTTCTTTATCAATATTTAAATAACCCAAATGTTAAATAAATATTTTAACTATTTGGGTTATCTAAATTATATACTAATATTATTTTAATTGCATTCCATCTTTAAATGCATTACCAACTCTCTGGTTTACTTTGTAATATCCATGAGTATATGGGTCAAAACTTATCGCATCTACTAAATCAATATCAACATTATTTCCATTCATTACCTTTTCATCAGCTGTTACATTTACTATTTTTCCTATAACACCACATCCATATTTTCCATTTTGATATTCTACAAATTCACATTCCATGCAAATTGGAAATTCATTTATAATTGGAGCATCTACATTTGTAGATTTTTCACACGTCAAATTTGTTTTTTCAAATTTGTTTGGGGTATCATTTCCAGATACTATTCCAAAATAATCTGCCTCTGTAACATGTTTACTATCTGCAATACTTACTGTAAATGCTTTTCTTTCTTTAATATTTTTAACTGTTTTATGTGTTTCAGTTAAATTAAGCACTACATAATCCCTTTCTAGCATTGTACCCCATGCAGCATTCATTACATCAACACTTCCATCTTCATTATATGTTGCAATCATAAGTACTGGCATAGGAAATATTGCTTCAGTTGTTTTAATATTTTTCCTCATATTTTATCCTCCTTGTTTTTTATCTAAAGTATATCACAAAACTCATTATTTATTAATCTTTTTTTGATATTTATTTTATTTTTTCAAGTTCTATCGTAACAGGAGTTCCATAATAAAATAGTATTACTCTTATATTATCTGTTGCATCATATTTTGTCATGCTAAATGTGTCATAAAAATCATATTTATTTCCATCAATAAAATTACCATTTGCCTTTCTGCCTGGACTTAATGTGCAATAAAATTTTTCTCCATCACTATTTTCTACATATGCTGGTTGAATTTCTTTTCCTATAAGTTTATATTCGTTATTCTTTGATACTTGTATTGGAGATTCGTTATATATCCATTCAATATATTTATTTTTAAATTCTCTTGCTTCTTCTGATATAATTCCTGTTTCATTATATTCTTTATTATATTTTTCTGCCTTTTCTCCAATTTCTTTTAATGAAAAAGGTTGTTCTGGTTTTTTTATATTCGAAATTATGGTACCTATCTCAAAACCTGTATCTGTTACTTTACTTGCATAAACTTCAAAATCTTTATTATCTACACTTATTACTTTATAATATTGACTTGTTCTATTATACATTTTTTCAGGGACATCTAACTCTATATTCCAATTTCCTATTAAAGTAATTGTTTTTTTAGTTATTTCTTCTTCAAGTTTAATCTTTCCAAATGAAAAATATAGTTTTTTTGATTTAGGAAATGTATCTGTATTTAAGTTATAAGTTAGTTTTACAAAATTACTATTTTTTTCATGATAAGTTGGAAAATATTGTAGATTACAATTCATATAGTTCTCATTAGTTTCTCCAAATATATAGTTTAAGTTATTTTCTTTGCAGTAGTCATTAAATGCTTGTTCATCAGGTCCCGCATATAATATACGATTTTCTTCATCTCTTATAATTAAATCTTTTAAAGTTATATTATGAAGTTTATCTAAATCAATTTTTTCTTTAATTTTCTCATCCAATAGAAAATTAAATTCCATATTTAAGTTTACATCATCCATCATAAAGTTTTCTATTTTCGCATCTATTTTTATATTATCTATTACTTCACCTTCATCATCTATTATTCCATTTGATTCTATATAATCCATATTTGTATCTGCAATATAACCTTCTTCGGCTGCTCTTTGTACGCCTTTATCTAGTCCTTTAAAATAATTTTTTATATTATCTATGTTTTTAGCCAAAACTACACCTGATACTAAAATTAAGCTTCCACATACAGCAATGATCCATCTTTTTTTCATAAAATATTTCCTCCAATTTTTTCTAAATTTAGGGGCAACATTTTCTTCTTCATTTTTCAAATCTTTTTCAAAATTACTTATTGCAATATTTAGTTTAAAATCATCTAGCAGCTTTTGATTATTATTTTCCATTAAAATCATACCCCTTTTCTTTCAAAATTTTTCCTAATCTTTTTCTAATTCTAAATAATATTGATTTAACTTTTGCTTCTGTCAATTTAAAGTCTTTGGCAATATCTTTTATTTTGTTTTCTTCATAGTAATATTTAATAAATATTTTTTTATCAAGCTCTTTTCTTTTATTTAATTCATTTTCAATAATTTTATTTTTTTCTTTTTCTATTAAAAATATTTCTATATTTGTTAAATCAACAAATTCCTCCTCATAATTATCAATATTATCATTTACTTTTATATTTCTTTTTTTCTTCTTTACTAAGTTTTTGGTTATTCCACTTATATAACTTGACATCTTTTTATCTGTATCTAATTTTTCTTTGTTTTTCCAAATAGTCAAAAATACATCTAAAGTAATTTCTTCTATATCTTCATTAGTTAAATTTGTGTTTAAATTACTTACTACTTTGTATATATAATTTGTGTAATCTTTCATAAGTTCTTCTATTTGAATCTTATTATTTATTATATAAGTAGATATTCTCTCATTTTTTGTTTTCAATTTAGATCTAAACTCCTTTTTAAGATACCTTTCATCTATATATTACCACTTATTTTATTTTGGTTGCATTTTTTTTAAATTTTTTAATTAATATAAATATTTTCTGTTATTTTTATAAATTTTGTGATATAACATTATATTGATAGGAGGTAATAAAAATGGAAAAAGAAAATTGTTTAAATAGTGTTACTTATCCACTAACCAAGAAATTTGAAATAATCCAATGGATAATTCTAAGTATTTTAATATTTTTTGTCCCTATGATTATTCCAAGCTTATTAACTACTTTATTTGGAGCTACAAGCTGGATTGCAGTTCACTCTCAATATGTTGTTGGTACAATTGTAAATACTATTTTAGTAACTACAGCTATTAATGTAAAAGGATTTAAACAAATTGCAGGTATAATTACATTACCTAGTATTTCAGCTATAAGTAGTGGGTTGATATTTAAATCAGCAAGTATATATACAGTATATATGATTCCTGCTATTTGGGCTGGTAACTTTTTATTTGTTTACTTATATAGAAAAATATTTATACAAAAAAAGATAAATTATATTTTCTCTTCTATAATTTCTATATTAGCAAAAGTAGCAATAATTTATTTGTTCTTTAGGCTTCTTGCTTTAGTAACAAACATTCCACAAAAAGCATTTACTGCACTTAATTTTGCAATGGGAATGAATCAACTTATAACAGCATCTCTTGCAGCAATTATTGGTTTTGGTATCAGTAAATCTTATGAAATAAAAGCTTTAAAGAAAAATATATAAAAAAATAAGTAGTGTGAAATAGATTTTTCATACTACTTATTTTTATTTTTATTTTTCTATTAAATTTAATAGTTTAAGTATTTCAATTCCGATTTTAGCTCCATTTCCTTCAACAGGATATTCATTTGATAAAAATCCCGGATTATCATTTATCTCTATCACTTTATAATCATTTTTATTTAAATCGTCTATTATTATATCTACTCCTGCAATTTTTGCATCAAAAGCTTTAGCAACCTTCTCTGCAATTTTTTTGAAATAATCAGGCATTATTTCATTTACACCTACTCCTTCTCCACCTTTGCTTACATTTGAAATTTTATGGAGATATATTCTTTCGTCTTTTTTAGGTCTATACTCCAAAGAATAGCCTTGTTCTTTAAGATAATTTATCATTAAATCATTTATAACAATCTTTCTTTCAAACCTTGTATATACTTCACTTTCAGTCTTTTTTTGTATTAATTCTTGTATCGTAGATATTCCATCTCCTACAACATTAGTTGGTCTTCTCCAAGAAACATGTATACATTTTCCATCTATTACTAAAAATCTGTATTCTTTTCCCTTAGTATATTCTTCTATTAATACATCTGTATCAAAAGTAAATGCATATTTTATTGCATCTGTTAATAATTCATATGTGGAATTTTTATCAATTATTGTAATTCCATCTCCATAATTTGTAGTTCTAGGTTTTATAACAACTTCTTTACCTATAATAGTTTTAAGTATTTTATCAATCTTTTCTTTACTCATTCTATTGTTAATTAATTTACACTGAGGAGTATCAATACCATTTTCTTTCATTATTTTTTTTGCATAAATTTTATCATCTGTAATAAAAGGAAATATATATGTGTCTTTAGATGTTTTTGATGCTTGAATCACACATTGTTTTATTTTTCCATTATCAAATTCCACAAAACTATTTTTTTCATCAATAATATTATAATTAATTCCTCTTGTAATAGCATCTTTTATTAATATTTGTGTTGAAGGTTCTAGCATAGGATGATTTGTTATTTTATATCTCACTTCTTCTGCTTGTTTGCTATAATTTTTTGCAAGATTTAAAATCCCATTTAGTAATCCTTCATTTTCAGAAAGTTTAATCACTTCTTCTGCTATATTATTTTGTTTTCGTGTAATATTATTCAAATATTTATCAATACTTTCTTCAAAAACAAGTTCTAATTTTTCATTTATTTCTTTATAGAATTTTAGTTCATCTATAAGTTCATCTATTTGTTTACTATTAAATCCTTCTTCTGCAATTTGTTTATAGTCATATCCATGAAAATTTTCCTCATCTTCAATAAGACATTGTATTATAAACAATACAAATATATTCATTTGATCTATAGATACTCCACATTTATCAAATGGATTTATATCACATAATCTAACTTCTATGTGATCTATTTCGTCTTTTTTCAATTCTTCTAATATATTATATTTGTCCTTAGATTTTATTCTTATTGGTATATAAAGTTCAGTAGGAGCATTAATCGTATTATCTTTCATCAAGTCTTTTATTGATTCTAAATATGTGTTTTTATTAGTTAAGTCTACTTTTAACTTCTTTGTACTCGAAAATCCTGTTTTTTCTGTATTCCTTAATGATATTTTGCTCATTTCGCCTTCATCTAATTGTAAAGGAGTCGCTCCAAAAAAGTACATTAATATCCAAGCCTTTTTCATAAAAGCTCTTGTTATTTTTAAATAAGCATCATTTATGTCTTCTGGAACATTGTTAAATTCTTTTTTTATTTTTTCAAATAATGTTGGTTTAAAAGAAAAATTCATATGTATTCCTGACATACAATGCATTTTATATCCATATTTTTCATATAAGTACATCTCATATTCATGTAATTCAGTATTTTTTCCATAGTTTCCCCAAGGAAATTCTTCTTCTTTTGGAAGTATGCATTGCATACTATATGGCCAAAGTAGTTCATTTTGATTGTTTAATTCACATAGAGTAACATTAGTTATTTCGCTTAATTTCTCGTAACATTCTTCTGTATCTTTGCATATTGGAGTTCTTAATTCCATTTGAGCTTCTCCCCAATCTGTAGAAATGAATTCATTTTTCATTCTATCTCCAAATGCTTCTGGATGTGGTTTTTTAGATAGATGTCCATTTTCATCACATCTTAGGCCTTCTCTTTCCACTCCAATATTATAAAGCTCTTCTTCCATATATTTTGTTTCTCCTTATTTTTTATATGTTATATTACTATAATTTACTAAAATAAAATTTATATTCAATTAAAATGATACAATACTTTATGTCGAATTACTTATAAGTTAATTATTAGAGATATTATATATTATCACTCCTTCTTTCTTTTTTTATATTACATAAGTGGTGCAACTAATCGTAATGCTGATTGCCAAATTGACTTTAATAACTTTTGTTTTGCTTCTATTTCTGTTACTTTATGACTTTTTTCCATAGTATCAAGTAAGTCTTTTTTTATATCCTTAATTGCTTGTACGTTTTCCATATAACATCCACATTCAAAATGTAAATATAAACTTCTATAATCCATATTAATTGTTCCAACTGTTGCAATATTATCATCTGACACAAATACTTTACTATGTATAAATCCAGGAGTATATTTATATATTTTAACTCCTCCTTTTACTAATGGTTCTACATATGATTCTGATAATGTATAAACTATCTTTTTATCAGGAATTCCTGGTATCACGATTCTTACATCTACACCTCTTTTTACAGCTAAATTTAAAGCATTTATCATATCTGTATCAATGATTAAATATGGTGTAAAAATATAAACATATTTACTTGCTTGGTTTATAATATTTAAATAAACATCTTCTCCTGTAATTTCCTCATCTAGTGGCGTTTCTCCATATGGTACTATAAATCCTTCCGTTTCTGGTTTGTTTTTATAGTCAAATTTAAACTTATAAAAATTTTCATCTTCTTTTCTGTATGCATTCCACATTGTCAAAAACATTACTGAATAATTCCATACAGCATCTCCTATAACTTTTATACCATTATCTTTCCAATGACCATATTTGTTATTAAGATTTATATATTCATCTGCTATATTTATTCCTCCAGAAAATGCTACTTTTCCATCTATAACTAATATTTTTCTATGGTCACGATTATTCATAATAACGCCAGCTATAGGGTTTAGTCTATTAAATACAACACATTTTATTCCTTTTTCTTCTAATTTTTTATAGTAATCTTTTTCTAATGTAGAAATACAACCCATATCATCATATATAACTCTTACATCTACACCTTTAGCTGCCTTTTCTTCTAATATTTCTAAAATAGAATTCCACATTGTTCCATGTGCTACAATAAAGTATTCAAAAAAAATAAATTTTTCGGCTTTTTTTAGTTCTTCAAGCATAGCACTAAATGCTTCTTCTCCAATTTTATAATAAGTTATATCATTATTTTTAGTCACTGGATATCCTGCAAAATCACTTAAATATATTATTTTTCCATTATCTTCAAATTTGTCTCTTATTTTTTCATCTTGAACTAAATATTTTTTGTTATCTTTTTCACTTTGTTTTATTTTTTTTAATGTTTTGCTACTATTTTTATTCCTATAGTAAATAATATAAAGTACTGTCCCTATTAGTGGGAATAATATTAAACATATAATTATCGGTAATGTATAAGAATAGCTTTTGCTATTTTTTATTAGATTAAGTATAAGTAATAAACCTAAAATTTCAAAAAATAGATTTATAAAAAATACATGTTCTATAAAAAAAAGATATACAGATAATGATGCTGCTATTTGTACTGCTAATCCTACAAGTATTATTAACCCTCTTTTTATTGCCATCTTCATAAAACAAATTCCCCCATATTACGATTTTTATCCTAAAAATATATTTATTCTTTTTACATGCATATATTAATATATCATAAAAACAGATAATTTTCAACAAATTATCTGTTTTATAGTTATATATGTATAGTTTGTTTCTATTCAAATGTACAATCTGATACTATGTAATCACCCAAATTATTTTGTTCAAACTTAACCATTAAAACTTCCTCATTTATATTATTTTCGCCAACAGAATGATCACATGTTACTTTAAAAGTGTTTTCTTCATTTGTGGGTTCCATTGTTGTTATTTTATAATTTTCTCCATCTCCAGAATTTAAAATTACACAAAGCATTCCATCAATGTCTTTATAAAATTTTGTGAATTGTTTTTCAAATAATTCTTGTGATACATATTTAAGTAATTCTTTTTCATATGTTTCAAATTTTATGCTAGTTTTATATAATCTCATTTGTTCTCCATTAACCATTATCGCTTTTCCGCTTGGCTCTAAGTTGCTTTCCATTTCTTCATATGTATCATATAATTGTAACCCATAAGTTGTAGTTGAATCATAACTACATAGTAGTGGGGCTCCATCATCAGTTAATGAATATAAAGTTAAATATCTTTCAAGAGCTCGTTTTAAGTCAGAATTTTCATCATTATTTGGTAGAATGTTTGGTATAATATTTGTTTTCCCTTCTAGCCTTCCATTTTCATATTTTAAAATACTTATTTCCTCTTCTTCATGTGTAGGTATTTTTATTATAATTTCCATAATATTATCTTCATCAATATCTATGTATATAACATCATCTAATGATAAAAATACTTTGCTTTCTTCTGTTTTCTCTTCTGTTGTAAATCCATCTTCTAGGCTAACCAAATCTGCTATTTTTTTATAGTTAGAATCAAGTAGCATTATGTATGATGATGCAACTGGAGTTCCATCTCCAATTTGGTTTGCTTCGTAATTTACACCACAAAGTAGAATGTATTCCAAACTTCCATTTCCATCTAAATCAATTGATTCAATTTCAAGTATAGGGTAATCCATCATATCAGATAATTCTGTTGGAATTTCATTTAACTTTGTAGATGTTCTCGGAATCGCGTTATATTTTTTGTTTATTGCTATTTTTCCTACTTTTTCAACAAAATTGTAGCCCCCATTTTCATATTGAAAAGTACCTTCGCTTTCCCCTAAATATTTATTTTTTTCATAATTATAATATTTTGTATTATATTTTTCTTCAGATTCTTTAGATAAATTTACCATATTGTCAAATAAATTTATCCACCCTGTTTCTTTTTTTATTTCTACTCCGTCATATAAAACAAAAGCTTCATTGCTTGTTTCTTCATTTAATGTATCATTAACAATAAGAATATCATCACTTGAATTATTATTCTCATCTGAATCCTTATTATATAATAGGAAAATTATTGCTCCAATTACTATTATTAAAGCTATAATTAGCACTATTAATATACTAACTAAGCTTATTCCTTTTTCATTTTTCATAAAAAATTCCCCTTTCTGCTTATATAATTTTACCATATTAAAATTTTTTTACAATGAAAAAGAGAGAAAAAATAAAATTTTTCTTTTTTAATCTTAAAGATGATATTTATGTTACAAAAAATAAGAAGGAGTAACTTCTTATCCTTCTTATTTTATTTATTTGTTTCCATCCCATTCATCTAAAAATTCTTTCAAAAAATTTTCTATATAGGTATGTCTTTTTTTTGCTATATCTTTTGCAGTTTTTGTATTCATAAGATCTTTTAATTTTAATAATTTTTCATAGAAATGATTAATAGATGTACCCTTATTTTTATAATATTCTTCTTCTGTCATATTTTCTTTATATTTTTCATAAGGATTATATATTTCTCTTCCTCTACTTCCACCATATGCAAAAGTTCTTGCAATACCAATTGCACCAATAGCATCTAATCTATCTGCATCTTGAACAATTTTTCCTTCTATTGTATCAGGAATTATAGAATCTTTCCCTTTAAATGATATTTGTGAAATATTATGACAGATAATTTTTATTTTATCTTCTGGATAATTTTTACTTTTTAAAAATTCTGTTGCATTTTTAAAGGGTACTTTTTCTTTCCCAACTAATTTATAGTCATCCACATCATGTAAAAGAGCTGTTAAATACATTATTTCCTTATCACAGTTTTCTTTTTCAGCAATCTTTTTCGTTAATTTATAAACTCTTAAAGTATGATAAAAATCATGTCCTGTATAGTCTTTTTCAAAAAAGTCTTTTACATATTTTATTGTTTCTTGGATTAAGTCTTTCAATTAAATCACCTATTTATATTTCAATTAATTCATATTCTTTTGATCCAATACCTAAATCATATGCTGCATCTATTGTATGTTCTCCATGCCTTGAATTTATTCTTTCTAATAAATGATCTCTGCCTGGATCACTTGATTGTTTTACTAAATCTATACAAGCCTTATCTATTGCAACAGGATCTAATGAAGCTAAAATTCCAATATCAGCCATACATGGATCTTCTGCTACATCACAGCAGTCACAATCAACAGACATGTTTTTCATAATATTTATATATGCGATGTTTCCTTTAAAATAATTTACTACTGAAGAAGCTGCATCTGCCATTGATTCTAAAAATTTAATTTGATCTGCTTTAAACATATCCTCATAAGAAGCATTTTCCACTCCTGTGCAATGTATATATCTTTTTCCTTTACTTGATGCTACACCTATTGATAATTGTTTTAAAGCTCCGCCATATCCTCCCATAGGATGTCCTTTAAAATGTGAAAGTACTAACATAGAGTCATAATTCTCTATATTTTTTCCAACATAATTTTTTTTGATTACTTTTCCATTAGGAATTTCTAATACTTTATCTGGACCTTCTCCATCCATAATATCCACATTAAAATATTTACTCCACTCGTGATCTTCCATTAATTTAGTATGTTTTTCAGTTGTATCTCTTTTTCCATCATATGCAGTATTACATTCAACAATCGTTCCATTAACTTTATCTACCATTGGTTTCATAAAATCCGCATGTAAATAATTTTGATTTCCCTCTTCTCCTGAGTGAATCTTAACAGCAACTTTTCCAGGTAAATCTTTTTCTAAAACTTCAAACATTCTAACAACACTTTCAGGTGTAATGTCTCTTGTAAAATAAACTTTAACCTTTTCCATATATACCAACCCTTTCTTTTATATAGTATTATTAGTCTATCATAGAAATAAAAAATTATCAATAATATTTTCTTATCTTTGTTTTTCTTCTTCCCATATATCTGCTAAACTTAAATCTCTTATTCCATCACCTTTTTTTCCTAAAATAATGCTCTTTAAATTTATACTTTTACTTTTTATTCCATTTTCCAATAGCTGATATATCTTGAATTGTTTTTCAGCTGGAAGCTGACCATTTAGTAAGTTTAAAACCATTTTTTTAATTTCTGCATTTCTTAATACATATTCCATAGGATATATAGCATTTTTCATTTTAGGGTCTTCATCTAATGCCTCTTTAAAAATTTCATTTGCTATATCAATTTCTTCTCTTTGAATTAAATTTTGTAAAACACACTTTATTGCTTCAGGTTTATTTCCACCATTTATTGCTGTTATTTGTTCTATAGCTTTTCTTGGATTCTTAAATTGATATTTATAAGCTTGTCCGTTCAAATATTTTTGTAATTTGAAACATAATAACTTTCTTTTCATCTGAATCTGTTATATTAAATCTGCTTTGAGAAGGTTTCTTTTCTCTTTGTTTTACAATTTCTCCAATTATGGTTTCTACATTTGTTACATCTATGGTACCTTCTGCTAATTGTTCTATAATTTCTTTAATATCTTCTGGTACTTTATTTTTAAGTTCTTTCTGTCTTCTTTTACTTTTTATAGAATTAATTTGAGCATTTAATTTATTTTTTAAAACACTTAAGTTTAAATAATCTTCTTTTGACATTTTATCTGTTATTAAATCATGTAAAGCTTGTAGTTTTTCTATATCTTCATTTGCTTCTGTTTTTGCATCAACTATAGAATCTCCCAAATCTTTACTAACCATTCTTTTTATTCTTCTTAAATATTGATAAATTTTATCATTTTCATCATATAATTGAATTCGTTCAAATAGTTTTGAATCTAGTATATGCCATAAACGTGCATTTTGTTCAGGAGCCAAGTCACATTTTAATTTTATTATTCTTTGTACATTAGCTATTACTTGGTTTGCTATTTTGCGTCTCTCTATATTAGAATTATTTTCATTTTCTTTTACTAATTGTTCTGTGACTTTTATTAATTCTTCTACAAATTTTTCCTGTTCACTATTTAATTTTCTTCTTACTATTGTATATGTAGGTTTTTTAGGTCTTATTTGTTCTTCATATTTCGTCTTCATTCTTTTAATTTTTTCAAGTTTTTTTATTTTTTCCATTAAAAGAGCTTTTTTTCCTTGTTCTATAATTCTATCTACCTCATTTTCTTCATGAGCCTTATTTGCTACTTCAGCTTCTTTTTTTAACTTTTTTATTTCTTCTAAATCCGCACCATATTCAAAAGCTATAAGATTCAAATCAAAATTATAGCTACTTTTTAATATTTCTTTTATTTCTTCAATTTGACTTTTTGTTAACATTTTTCATTCCTTACTTATTTTATTTTAATTAAATCTCCTTTAAAGTGACTAAATTATAACATAAGTTTACATATTTTTCAACACAATTTATGACTTTATGTAAATTATAATTATTTTATTTATAGTATATAAGAAAAGAGGGAGCAGTTTTAATGCTCCCCTTTCTTACTATTCTGCTAAGCCAATCATAAAAGCAGAAATCTCATTGACTTCTCTGGTTTCGCCATCCTTCCAGTACGATCTGCTCTGCATCCTTCCAAATAGCTCAATGGTATTTCCAATGGCCAGGGACTGGGAAAATCGTGCATAATCTCCCCATGCAATACAATGGATGTATGCAAAGTGTCCATATCCTTTTTCAACCCTGAGCATGAATTCCGATATTCTTCTTCCCAGAGGTGTTATCCGGTAAATCGGTGCCTTCTGAATTGTTCCAAGAAGGTAAATCATGTTGGTGTTAGGGCATTTCTTTAATGGTTCTACTAGGATGAACTCAGCCATAACTAGCATTGACAGATGATGCTTGCCTTCGCTCTTGCTTCTACGAGAAATAACTTTTCCTCCTACTTGGATTCTTTTACCTCTCATATCATGCTGTTCGAATTTGCTCATCACTTTGTCAGAAGCTATTATGTAGATGTTGTCTACAAAACCACTCGTTCTCTCAACCTCCATCTTTGCAGTATACATCTTGATCTCATGAGTACTATGGTTAAGTTCAAACCCTTCTACTACCTCTCCTTCTAGCCACGCTTTGTTCTCTTCTAGAACTGGTTCTGGTGCTATGTTCTGGTCGTATGCTTCTTCCCACTTCTCTCTGATGTAAGACAACGTGATTCCTCCTTTGTGTTGATTTGCTTATATGCATTATAGTAAGAAATTCTCTTCTTTTTTCAAGTGCAATAATTTATTGCTCTTGAAAATAGGTAGAAATAAATTCTCCCTTTTTATGCATATAAACATGTTTATATTATACCATTTTTTTCAGAAATTGTAAAGTTATGTAAATCATTGTTATTATGTTTTCCTTTTTCTAAACATTTTGTTGACAAAATAATAAAAATCAAATAATATATAAACAAAGTTTTGAAAAAAGAAGGATTAAAAAAATGAAAACCCTATTTAAAAATGCAATGGTATTTACTAATAATAAATTTATAAAGTGTGATGTTGAGATAACAGATTATTTAATAACAAAAATTGCGTCAAATATCATAGATGAAGATATTGATGTTTCTTATAATTTAAGTGGATTATATTTATTGCCAGGTTTAATTGATGTTCATACACATTTAAGAGAACCTGGTTTTGCATATAAAGAAACAATTGCAACTGGAACACTTGCAGCAGCTAAAGGTGGATATACGAGTATATGTGCTATGCCAAATTTAAAGCCCACTCCTGATTGTATGAAAAACCTAGAAGTAGAATTACAAGCAATTAGAAATACCGCAAAAATAAATGTCTATCCATATGGTACAATAACTAAAGGCGAAAAAGGAGAAGAACTTGCTGAATTTTCAGAAATGAAAAATTATGTCGTTGGTTATTCAGATGATGGTAAAGGTATTCAAAGTGAATCAATGATGTTTCCAGCTATGCAAAAAGCTAAAAGATTAGATAAAAAAATTGTATCACATTGTGAAGATAATACCCTATTAAATGAAGGATATATTCATGATGGTAAATATGCAAAACTTCATGGTCATAAAGGTATTTGTTCAGAAAGTGAATGGAAGGCAATAGAAAGAGACCTAAAATTGGCATTAAAAACCGGATGTAGTTATCATGTTTGTCATGTTTCTACAAAAGAAAGTGTTAATTTAATAAGAAAAGCAAAAAAAGAAGGAATCAATGTTACCTGTGAAACAGCTCCACATTATTTGGTATTAAATGATATGGATTTACAAGAAGATGGTCGTTTTAAAATGAATCCTCCAATTCGTTCAATAGAAGATCAAAATGCATTGATACGAGGATTACGAGATGGTACTATTGATATTATAGCAACAGATCATGCTCCACATTCTTTAGAGGAGAAATCTAAAGGTTTGAAAGGAAGTTCTATGGGAGTTGTTGGTTTAGAGGTCGCTTTTCCTATTTTATATACTTATCTTGTAAGTGAAGATTTTATAACACTAGAAAAATTATTAGAATTAATGAATACTAATCCAAGAAAAATATTTGGAATTGGAACAGAAATTAAAGTAGGAGAACGTGCAGATTTAACTATATATGATTTAAATGAAGAATATGATATTGATTCATCTACATTCCTATCCAAAGGAAAGTCTACTCCATTTGATGGTATGCATGTATTTGGTAAATGTAAAATGACATTATGTGATGGAGAAATTGTATACAAAGATTAGTGAAAAATCCACAATAAAAATAAGTGTAAATAATCTTTCCATGAAAGGAGATAAAAATGGGAAAAGATGTAATAATAGCTTGTGATTTTCAAAATAAACAAGATACAATTGATTTCTTAAATAAATTTACTACAGAAAAATTATTTTTAAAAATTGGTATGGAACTTTTTTATGCAGAAGGCCCAGATATTGTAAAAGAAATAAAAAAAAGAGGTCATAAAATCTTTTTGGATTTAAAATTACACGATATACCTAATACTGTAAATAAAACAATGGCCGTTTTATCTAAATTAGATATAGATATGTGTAATGTTCATGCAGCTGGTACTATTGATATGATGAAATCAGCTTTAGATGGATTAAAAAGAGAAGATGGTTCAAGACCAATTTTAATTGCTGTAACACAACTCACTTCTACAAGTGAACAAAAGATGAAAAACGAATTGTTAATAGATAAGCCTATGGAAGAAGTTGTAATACAATATTCAAAAAATGCAAAAATAGCTGGATTAGATGGTGTAGTATGTTCTCCACTCGAAGCTCGGCAAAGTAAAAGAAGCTCTTGGAAAAAATTTTTTAACTATTACACCAGGAATAAGATTTGAAACAGGTAAAGTTGATGATCAAGTAAGAGTAACTACTCCCAAAAAGGCTAAAGAAATTGGTTCAGATTATATTGTAGTAGGTAGACCAATTACTAAAGCCGAAAATCCTGTTGAAGCCTATAAAAAATGTATAGCTGATTTTTGCGATTAAAATTGAAAGGAAGTAATTAAAATGAAAAATTTAGAAAAAGAAATAGCAAAAGATTTATTATCAATACAGGCAATATTTTTAAGACCTGATGAACCTTTTATATGGGCTAGTGGAATTAAAAGTCCAATTTATTGTGATAATAGATTAACTTTAACTGCCCCAGAAGTAAGAACAAATATTGAAAATGCTCTTGTTGAAACAATCAAATCAGAATATCCAGATGTAGAAGTTTTAATGGGAACAAGTACAGCCGGAATTCCTCATGCTGCTATCATAGCTGATAAAATGAATTTACCTATGGGATATGTTAGAGGAAGCTCAAAAGACCATGGTAGAAAAAATCAAATTGAAGGTAAATTAGAAAAAGGTCAAAAAGTAGTTGTAATCGAAGACTTGATTTCGACTGGTGGCAGTGTTATTGAAGTCGTAAATGTATTAAGAGAAGCTGGAGCAGAAGTTTTAGGAATTGCAAGTATATTTACATATAATATGCAAAAAAGTAAAGATCGATTATTTGATGCTAATATTAAAAATATAAGTTTATCAAACTTTGATGCTTTAATAAATGTTGCAGTAGAAGAAGGTTATATTAGTAAAGATAAAGTTGATAAATTAATTGCTTTTAGAAATAATCCAAGTGATGAAAGTTGGATGAAATAATATTTGACATCAAATTTCATTATTGATATAATTCGTTTAATTTAATAAGAATATTTTTTAAATTTCGGAGGAATTAAAACTTTATCATGAAAAAATTTTTAAATATACTAATAACTACAATTCTTGCTATTATCTTACTTGCAAATATGTCATTAGCTGTTGTAACCGAATCTGAAATTCAAGAAAAACAAAATGAACAAAGTAATATATCAGGTTCTATTAAAAATATAGAGGGAAAAATTGAAGATGTTGAGCAAGAAAAAAATAATACTATTTCTGAAGTAAATAATTTAACCAATCAAATAGATAATTATCAAGATGAAATAGATGAATTAGATGTCCAAATTTCTAAATTAGAAAGTGATATTCAAAAAGCAGAAATTCAAATAAAAGAAGATGAAGAAAAATATAAAGCTCAACAAGAGCTTCTAAATGAAAGATTAGTTGCAATATATGAAAATGGTGAAGTTTCTTATTTAGATGTTCTTCTTTCTGCAAATAGTATAATAGACTTTTTGTCTGGATATTACTTAGTTTCAGAAATAACTAAATATGATAATGAACTTTTAGATGAAATAGAAAATGAAAAGCAAAAAATTGAAGCTGAAAAAAGTGAATTAGAAAAAAATAAATCCTCTCTAGATACTTCTAAAAAAACTAAAGAAGCAAAAGAAAATGCTTTAAAAGTTGCAAGAAAAGAAAAAGAAAATAAAGTTGGAGAACTTTCTCAAACTGAAAAAGATTTAGAAAAACAATTAGATGAATTAAAAGCACATGAAAATAGTATTAAAAGTCAAGTTCAAAAATTAAAAGAAGAATATGACAGACAATTAAAATCTTCTGCATCTAGTAGTTCTTCTAATGGAACAAGTTCATATGGATTTAGATGGCCTTTAGCTAATATTTATATTACAACACCTTATAAAAAACCAGGTTCTTGGAGTGCTGGATATCACACTGGAATTGATTTAAGAGCTGCTGATGGTACTTCTGTGTATAGTGTTGGTGATGGTCAAGTTATAGAAGCTGGTTGGGCTGGTTCTTATGGTTATTGTGTAGGTATTTATCATGGAAATAATATATATAGCCTTTATGCTCATGCTTCAAGTATAAAAGTATCTGTTGGTCAAAAAGTAACTAAAGGACAAGTTATTATGCTTTCAGGTCATAGTGGTAATGCTTTTGGACCGCATTTACATTTTGAAATAAGGACACCTTATTATAAATATGCAAATAACACTAACCCACTTAATTATTTGCCATAAATATTTCCGATAAAGGTAAAAATATTCCAAGTTTAATAATATAACTTGGAATATTTATTTTTAATTTTTTATAATTTGTCTTTTTATATTTACTATTCTATTTTTTGTTATGTTTATAGTTTTTCTTATTATTTTTTCTATCATCTTTATTATGTTATTAATTATCGCACCGATTATAAGTGAAAATACAAATGTTGCTATTGCTAGAATTGCTGTATTTACCATTGCACCATAATTGAACCATCCTTTAGATATATATAATAATATATTTATTATTTCTATATGCACTAAATATATATCATATGTATATTTACTTATAAAATATGTTATTTTATTAATAATTTTACTTTCACATATTTTTTCTTTGTTTTTTATAAAAAATACAAAAATTGCTGAATTTTGTAATAACATTGTTGGTGCTAAATCATATAAACTTTCCATATTAGGTAAATATCTTTTTGCAATTATTAAGAAAATAAATGACAAAAATCCTAATATATATAATAATTTATAATGTTTATTTATTACTTCTTTTGTTAATAAATATCCTAATATAAATGGTATTATCCATCCTATTATTAATAAACTATTTATCCCTATTTTTATGTTAAATGAAGGTAACAAATATTCAATAATTGATATCACAAATAGTAAAATAAATAGATTTATTGTTTCTTTTTCATTTAAATTCTTTGAAATTTTCTTTATATATGGTGTAAACAAATACAATCCTATAATCATATACATAAACCACAAATGAGTACTAACTGGTTTTTCCAGAATAGATAAAAATACATTTAAAAAATTTTTAGGTAAAAATATATTAATATTTAATTTATATTTATCTATCCATACATAAAAAAAAGAATATATAAAAAATGGTATAACTATTTTAACAAACCTTTTATAATAAAATGTACTTATTTTTTCATCTGGTTTATTAAGCAATAATGCACCACTAATAAACACAAAAATTATTATACCACATCTTACTATAGCTTCTATAATATTTTTTTGCCACCACAATGCACTAAAATCATTCGTTTTAATTGTTACAGTCATACAATGTGATATAATTACACAAATTATTGCAATTGTTCTTAAAAAATCATATACTTTTTCTCTTTTATTTTCCATCTTGGTTTCCTTTTTTTCTTCTTATTGGTATAAAAGTTTATTATATAAACAATTTTGTGTCTTGTTTCAATTCAAAAATTATATAATTAAAAAAATAAAATCCTAAAGCAATTACATATCAAGTATGCTAGGATTTTTATTTTTGGTGCAGATGGCCGGAATCGAACCGGCACGGGAGGTTAAGTCCCGCAGGATTTTAAGTCCTGTGCGTCTACCAGTTCCGCCACATCTGCATATCATAATATAAACTGGTATTTACAACAATAGATATTATATTATTTCCTTTTTATTTTGTCAATACTTTTAGTTTAAAAAAATCTAAAATTTAATTTTTTCGTGTTGACTTTTTATGTTAATAGTGTTAAAATTATTTTTATGAGCTAGATTGCTCAAATTAAATATAGGAGGCGACATTATGTCGAAAGATAATCCACCCTTTTTTTGTGGTAACCCCACATGCAGACAGCACGACCGAGCAAACCAAATTCAAAGAGGTGAATATATGGATTAATCAGAACTTCCTTATATCTCTGAAGTATGCCTTCCCAATTTTCAGCATATTGTAATATACCCCCTATAAAGAGAAACTTCAGAGATTAACTTGGCGCCAGACTTTGTCTGGCGCCTTTCTTTTTATACTCCCATTATATTATATCCATTATCAGCATATATAACTTGCCCTGTTATTGCTTGGCTCATATTGCTTAATAAGAATGTAGAAACATTTCCTACTTCTGTAATCGTTACATTTCTATGAAGTGGTGCTTTTTCTTCTACAATATTTAAAATTGAACCAAAATCTTTAATTCCTTTTGAAGATAAAGTTTTAATAGGTCCTGCAGAAACACCATTTACTCTTATTCCTTCTTTTCCTAAATTATCTGCCAAATATCTAATACTTGCTTCTAATGCTGCTTTTGCAACACCCATTACATTATATCCTTCTAGAACTTTAGTTGAACCATGATATGTAAGAGTTACTAAACTTGCATTTTCATTTAACATGTCTATCTCTTTTGCAGTTCTCGCAGCTAATACAAATGAATATGCACTTACATCACAGGCATGTGAATAACCTTCTTTAGTTGTATAAATAAAATCATTATGTAAGTCTTCTGTAAAAGCATGAGCTATTGCATGGACTATACCATCTACTTTTCCATTTTCTTCTTTTATTTTTGTAAATACATTTTTTACATCTTCATCAATAGAAGCTTCATCTAATACATAAGCCTTACTTCCTTCAAATTCTGATATAAGATCTTCTATTTTTGATTTATTATCTTCGCCTACATATGTAAATATTAATTTAGCTCCATTTTCATAGGCTGACTTAGCAATACCATAAGCTATACTCCATTTATTTCTAATACCCATTATTAATATTTTTTTATTTTCTAATAACATTATTTCTTCTCCTTAAAATCTAATTTTTTGTATTCTCCCATTTGTCTATATTTATTGTATCTTTGTTCTACAATTTCTTTTGGAGATAATTTTTTTAATTCTTTTATTGAGTTAATTATTTCTTTTTTTATATTGTTTGCTAATTTATCAAAATCTCCCTCTGGTTCTTTAATAATTTTATCTATTATTTTTAGGTCATATAAATCTTTTGCTGTAATTTTCATTTTTTCAGCAGCTTCTTTAGCTTTTGATGCATCTTTCCACAATATACTTGCATATCCTTCTGGCGATAATATTGAATAAACTGCATTTTCAAGCATAAATATTTTATTTCCCAGACTAATTGCTAAAGCTCCTCCACTTGATCCTTCTCCTATTACAATTGCTATTACAGGAACTTTTAGTTCTGCCATCTTAAGCATAGATTTTGCAATTGCTTCTCCGTTGTCCCCTTTCTTCTGCTCCAACACCTGGATATGCTCCTTTTGTATCAATAAAAGTTATAACTGGTCTTCCAAATTTTTGTGCTTCATCCATCATTCTTATAGCTTTCCTATATCCTTCTGGATTTGGCATACCAAAATTTCTTTTAATATTTTCCTTTGTAGAACGTCCTCTTTGTTCAGCAATTATAGTATAATTTTGTTCTCCAATTCTTGCTAACCCACATACTATTGATTTGTCATCCTTAAAACATCTATCTCCATGGAGTTCTATAAAATCATCAAAAATTTTATCTATATAATCTAAAGATGTTTTTCTATTATTTGATCTTGCAATTTCTATACGTTCCCACGCCGTAAGTTTACTCATACTTTCCTCCTTTTGTTAGTTTGTTTACTTATTTAGCTTGATTAATTTATATAAAGTATGTTTTAATTCTTTTCTTTCTACTATTTTATCTATAAAACCATGTTCTAATAAAAATTCTGCCGTTTGAAATCCTTCTGGTAAGCTTTCTCCTATAGTTTGCTCAATTACCCTTTTTCCTGCAAATCCTATCATTGCTTTAGGTTCTGCAAGAATAATATCTGCTAAACTAGCAAAAGATGCTGTAACACCTCCATAAGTTGGATCTGTTAAGACAGATATATAAAGTAATCCTGCTTTATTTAGTCTAGAAATTGCTTCAGTTGTTTTTGCCATTTGCATCAATGACATTATTCCTTCTTGCATTCTAGCTCCACCTGATACTGTAAAAATAATTAAAGGATATTTTAATTTAATTGCTTTTTCTACTGCATATGTAATCTTTTCTCCTACAACTGTTCCCATGCTTCCCATAAGGAATCCACTATCCATCACGCAAATAACTACATTTTCTCCCTCTATTTTTCCTGTACCACAAGCAACAGCTTCTTCTAATGAAGTTTTTTGCCTTAATTTATCAATTTTTTGTGGATAATCTTCTAGTTTTAGTGGATTTATGTTGTCAATGTTTAAATTAAATCTTTTATATGTTCCCTCATCAATTATGCTTTCTATCCTTCTATTTATATGCATTCTAAAATAAGCACCACAATTGGGACAAATATTACTATTATTTTTTAAATCTTCTTTATATAGTATTTCTTTACAATTTGTACAACTAACCCATTTGCCTACTTGAATATCTACATTATTTACTTGTTTTCTAGGTGATGGCCCTCTTTTTTTTATCTTATCAACAATCATTTATATTATTTTTCACTCCTATTTTTATAAGATTTCTCTTTCTATAAAAGATGTATCAAATTCTCCTCTAATAAAGTTTCTATCTCTTATTATTTCAAATAGAAAATCTATATTTGTATCTATTCCCTCAATTACTGTTTCTTCTAAAGCCCTCTTCATCTTGCTTATTGCTTCATTTCTTGTTTTTCCATGTGCTATTATTTTTGCAATCATAGAATCATAGTTTGCAGGAATTGTATAACCTTCATATACAAAAGTATCAACTCTTATTCCATTTCCACCTGGTAAAATTAATCCTGTAATCTTACCGTGGACATGGTCTAAAGTTTTTAGCTGGATTTTCTGCATTTATTCTACATTCTATACTATGTCCATTAAATTTGACATCTTTTTGTTTTATTTTTAATTCTTCTCCAGCTGCAATTTTTATTTGTTCTTTTACAATATCAATTCCTGTTCTTTCTTCTGTAATCGGATGTTCTACTTGTATTCTAGTATTCATTTCCATGAAATAAAAATTTTTATCTTTATCTACTAAAAATTCAACTGTTCCACAGCTTGTATATCCAGCTTTTTTAGCTACTTTAATTGCTGTTTCTCCCATTTTTTCCCTTAATTTATCGTCAATTGCAGTTGAAGGTGTTTCTTCTATTACCTTTTGATGATTTCTTTGGATAGTGCAATCTCTTTCTCCTAAATGAATAATGTTTCCATGTTCATCTGCTAAAATTTGAATTTCAATGTGTCTTGGATTTACTATACATTTTTCAATATATACTTCATCATTTTTAAAAGATATCATTGCTTCTTGTTTAGCAATATTAAAGTTTTCTTCCAATTCTTCCTCTGTTTCAACAGTTCTAATACCTTTTCCTCCACCACCTGCAGTTGCTTTTATCATTATGGGATATCCTATTTTTCTAGATATTTCTTTTGCTTCTTCTATTGTTGCAACATTCCCATCAGATCCTGGTATTACAGGTATTCCTGCTTTTTTCATTAAATCTTTTGCATTAGATTTATCTCCTAGTAGTTTTATAGCTTCATGTGATGGACCAATAAATTTAATATTTGATTCTTCACATATTTTTGCGAACTGGCTATTTTCTGATAGAAAACCAAAACCAGGGTGAATTCCATTTGCTCCAGTAATATATGCCGCTTCTATTATACTCTTATAGTTTAAATAACTTTTAGTAGAAGAACTTGGTCCAATACATATTGCTTCATCTGCTAGACGAGTATGCATACTATCTTTGTCTGCCTCTGAATAAACTGCAACTGTTTTTATATTCATTTCTCTACAAGCTCTTATTATACGAACTGCAATTTCCCCTCTATTTGCTATTAAAATTTTGTTCATTTTTATGTACTCCTTTCACACTACTGCAAATGTTAATTCTCCTCTTGCAGCTACTACACCATCAACAGTAGCTATAGCTTCTCCCTTTCCTATCGGTCCTTTTTGTTTAATTATTTTAACTTCCAATTTAAGTTTATCTCCTGGAACTACCATTTTCTTAAATTTCATTTTATCAATTCCGCCGAATACTGCAATTTTTCCTTTGTTTTCTTCTACAGAAAGTATTGCAATAGCTCCTGTTTGAGCTAAACTTTCAGCAATTAATACTCCTGGCATTATAGGGTTTCCAGGAAAATGTCCTTTAAAGTACCATTCTTCTTCATTTACATATTTATATGCTGTAGCTCCAATTCCAGGCTCATAAGTTTCCACTTCATCAATCATCAAAAATGGTTCTCTATGAGGAATTATTTTTTTTATTTCTTCTTTATTCAACATTTTTTTAATCCTTTCGATACTAATCTTTTATTCTAAATAAAGGTGTTCCAAATTCGACCATATCTCCGTCTTTTGCTAATATTTCAATAATAGTACCAGAATACTCTGATTCTATTTCATTCATTAATTTCATTGCTTCTATTATACAAACAATATCTCCACTATTTACTTTGCTTCCAACTGAAACAAAAGGTGCAGCTTCTGGTGATGGCTTTGAATAAAATGTTCCTACCATTGGAGATGTTATTATTTTTCCTTCTTCTAATTCTCTTTTGGGTGCTTTAGGTTCTTTTGGTTCTAATTCTATATGTTCTGGTAACAAAGGCTTTTTAGGTGGATCTTTTGGTTCCTTTTCCATACTTATTTTTGTTCCATCTGGAAATTCAATACTTAAAGAATGTAGTTTTGATTCTTCCATATCTTTGATTATGGTTTTAATTTTTTCATATTCCATATTTTTACTCTCCTTTATATTTTTTTAATATTATACTTGCATTTTGTCCGCCAAATCCTAATGAATTTGACATTACATAATTTAGTTCTTTTTTTCTTGGTTCATTTGGTACTATATCCAAATCACATTCTTCATCTTTTACTTTATAATTTATAGTTGGTGGTATAATAGAATTTTCCATTGCTTTTACACAAATTGCAGCTTCTACTCCACCTGCTGCTCCAAGAAGATGACCTGTATATGACTTTGTTGAACTTACCATTATGGTTTTAGAGGCTTCTCCTAAAACCGTTTTTATTGCTGCTGTTTCTAAACTATCATTTAAAATAGTTGATGTACCATGTGCATTAATATAATCTATTTCACTTGGTTTAATTTTAGCATCTTCAATTGCCCTTTTCATTGCTCTAGCTCCACCTTCTCCTTCTGGTGCTGGGCAAGTTATATGGTGTGCATCTGAAGTTGCTCCATATCCTACTACTTCTGCATAAATTTTAGCATTTCTTTTTAAAGCATGTTCTAAATCTTCTAATACTAAAACTCCTGCTCCTTCTCCCATTACAAATCCGCTTCTTTCCTTGTCAAATGGGATACTTGCTCTTGATTTATCTTCTGCAAAACTTAAGGCTTTCATATTTTCAAAACTAGCAACTCCAAGTCTACATATAGGTGCTTCTGCTCCACCTGCTAAAATTACATCTTCTGAACCATATTTAATTGTTTTATAAGCTTCGCCAATTGCATGTGTTGCTGAACTACATGCTGAAAGAATTGAAATAGATTCTCCTTTTATTCCTAAATCTATTGTTACATTTCCTGCTGGCATATTAGCTACTGCCATTGGTATAAACATTGGAGATAATCTATTATAACCTTTGATTGTACTTATTTCACATTGTTCTTCAATAGTGTTTATTCCTGCAATTCCTGAACTTATAAATGCCCCTATTCTTTCAAAGTCTGTATTTTCTCTAGTTATTCGACTATTTTTTAAAGCTTCCCTTGATGCAACAATTGCAAGTTGAGATGATTTATCTAATTTTCTTGCTTGTTTTCCATCAAAATAATTTAATGCATCATAACCTTTTACTTCACCTGCTACACTTGTTTTAAAGCCAGTAGTATCAAAATGTGTTATCTTATCTATTCCACATTTTTTGTCAATAATTGATTGCCACATTTCTTCTACATTGTTTCCAATTGGAGTTATTGCTCCAAGTCCTGTAATTACAACTCTTCTTTCCATTGTTTTTTCCTTTCTGCTTTTTACATAAGCATTCCACCATCAATATGTAAAACTTGACCTGTAATATAAGATGAATCATCAGATACTAAAAATTTAACTGCATTTGCAACATCTTTTGGAGTTCCCATTCTTTTTAAAGGAATACTTTTTGCAATTTCATCTTTTACATCATCTTTTAATACAGCAGTCATATTTGTTTGAATAAAACCAGGTGCAACTGCATTTACTCTTATATTTCTTGATGCTACTTCTTTTGCTAAGCTTTTTGTAAATCCAATTATTCCTGCTTTTGAAGCAGAATAATTTGTTTGTCCTGCATTTCCTGCTATTCCTACAACTGATGCTAAACTTACTATACATCCAGAACGTGCTTTCATCATGTAATTAATAGCATTTTTTGTTACATTAAATGTTCCAACTAAATTTACATCTATTACACTTGTAAAATCTTCTTCTTTCATTCTCATTAATAACATATCTCTTGTTATTCCCGCATTATTTACTAATACATCAAGAGAGCCAAGTTTATCTATTGTTTCTTTTACGAATTTTTCAGCATCTTCAAATTTAGATACATCACCTGAAACAAATATACATTTTACATTATTTTGTTCAATTTCTTTTTGCAACTCATCAAATGATGAATCTTTTTCTCCTATATAATTAATTGAAATATCATATCCCTCTTTTGCTAAAGTTAATGCTATTTCTTTTCCAATTCCTCTTGATCCTCCTGTGATTAAAGCAACTTTACTCATTTTTATTTTCCTCCTTGTTTTATAAAATTTATAGTTTCTTTTAATGATTTAACATCATTTATATTAAAAATGTTTAAATTTCTATCACATTTTGTTCTTTTTGCAAAACTTGATAAAGTTCTTCCAGGTCCTACTTCTATAAATGTATCTATTCCATAATCCAACATTGTTTTTATAGATTTTGAAAATCTAACTGGATTTATTATGTGGTTTACTAAAATAGATTTTATATCATCATTTTCAGTATAAATTTCACCATCTATATTTTTTACAACTTTAGTTTCAAATTTATTTATTGTAATTTTTTCTAATTCTTTACTTAATGCTTTAGCACTTTCAAGCATTTTTTCAGTATGAAATGGTCCAGCAGTATTTAATATACTTATTCTTTTTGCTCCAGCTTCTTTTGCTAAATTTCCTACCTCTAGAACTCCATTTTCTTCTCCTGAAACTACTATTTGTGCTTCTGTATTATAATTTGCAGGTACTACAAAACTATTTTGTATTTTTTTACAAATATCTTCTACTTGTTTTTCACTTAAACCTATTATAGCTGCCATTTTCCAATTTCCTTTAGGTAAAAGATTTTGCATATATTCTCCTCTTTTTTGAACAAGCAAAATTCCTTCTTCTAAATCTAATGCCTTACTATATATTAAACTAGTATATTCTCCTAAACTTAATCCTGCTGAAATTTCTCCATTTATTCCATTTTTTTCTAGTATTTTTAAAATTCCCAAACTCATTGTAAGTATTGCAAGTTGAGTATTTTTAGTTTCATTTAAAATGTTTTCTGGTCCTTCAAATGAGATTTTTTCTATATCTACACCAGTTATTTTTTTTACTAATTCATATATTTTTCTTATTTCTTCATATTCTAAAAATAAATCTTTTCCCATACCAACTATCTGTGAGCCCTGACCTGGGAATAAAAACGCTATTTTCATAAGATACTCCTTTTTATTTTTAGTTAATTATTTTTCTTTCTAATAATTCCTTTTCAAATAAATTACAAAACTCTGCTATTATTTTTAAATTATCAATATCTATATTAAATTCATGTTTAATAGATGTTGCTATATTTACTATCTCTTTATTAGAAGGCTTTGAATTTGTATTTATTCCTATCCCTATTACTAAGTATTTTATGCAAGTTCCTTTTGATTTAGTCTCAGTAAGTATTCCCCCTATTTTTTTATTTTTATAAACTATATCATTCGGTTTTTTAATTTCTAATTTTATATTATATAAATTAGAAAAAATTTTAACTAGTATTTCGGAAATTAATAAGCTTAGACCTTCTACTTTTTCTATTTCACAATCTGTCTTTATATATATCGAAAATGCAATATTATCAGCTTCTTCTTTATACCATTTTCTTCCATGTGTTCCTATTCCATCTGTTTGTTCATTTGCTATAATTATAGTTCCATTTTCTATTTCGTTTTTATCTATTTTTCTATATATCTCTTTTTGTGTGGAATCTATTTTTTCAAAATAAATAACTATATGTCCTAAAGTTTTAGTATTTAGTTCTTTTAATCCGCACTTCCTGCATTTTCGATTTCTTCCTTTAATATTCTTTCTAGATTTTTTTCTCTTTTGATTTTTCCTGTTGTTGTTTTTATAAGAGGTTCTTTTGTAAATATTATTCCTCTTATTCCTTTATATCCTGGCATTATTTTATTTACTTCTTTTATTTTTCCAGCTAAAGCATTTTCGATTTCTTTAGTTGTTTCTACTTTATATGCATTTTTTACAACATCTTCGTCATATACTACTTTTACAAATATTTTTATATTTTCCTTGTCTTCTGATAATTGTTTTCCAAATATAAATGATTCTTCTACTCCTTCTATTCTATTTATTAAATTCTCCATTTCTTCTGGGTAGATGTTTTTTCCATTTTTTAAAACTATTACACTTTTTTTTCTTCCACAAATAAAAATATATCCATCTTCATCTATTTTTGCTAAATCTCCAGTACAAAACCAATCATCTATAAATGCCTTTTTTGTTGCATCTTTTGCTTCAAAATATTCTAGCATTATATTTGGTCCCTTAACCAATAGCTCTCCTACTCCTTCATCATTTGGATCAATTACTTTTGCTTCTACTGATGGAACTGCTTTTCCTACTGATCCTACTCTATGATATTTTTTATTTCCCATTGCTATAACTGGTGATGTTTCTGTTAATCCATATCCTTGAACTAGGTTTATTCCAAAGTTTCTATATCTTTGTTCTATTGATTTTTCTAAACTTGCTGCTCCACTAATAAATAGTCTTACATTTCCCCCAAGCATATTGTGTATATCTTTAAATATTTTTTTCTTTTCTTCCATAGTAAAATCTTTATATTTTTCTTCATTTTCTAATGTTTTTTCTAATTTGCCCTTATTTTCTAGCTCTCTTAATATTATTTTCATTGTTCTTTCATATATTGCAGGAACTGATGCCATAACAGTTACTTTATATTCATTTAAATTCTCTATTATATATCTCATTCCATCACTAAATGCTGTCATAGCTCCTTTATATAAACTAAATAAAAATCCAACTGTACATTCAAATACGTGGTGTAATGGTAGGAATGATAAAAATACATCATTTTCATTTACGTCTAAACAAGATGCTATATCCATTAAATTTGATGCAATATTTTTATGTGATAATGCTACTACTTTTGATGCAGATGTTGTTCCTGAAGTAAATAACATTATAGACATTTCTTCATTATTAATTTTAGCATTTATATATTCTTTGTTTCCAGCATCAATTAATTCTTTTCCTTGTTTTATTAGTTCTTTTTCTGAATATATTCCTTCATTATGTTCTTCTAAATCCATTGATATTAATGTTTTTAAATTTCCAACACCTTTTTTCACAATATTTTTTAGATTTTCTTCATATTTTTCAGAGAAAAATATTGCTTCTACTTTTGAACGTTCTATTAATTTTTCAAGCTCGTTTTCTGGAAGTGATTTATCAAGTGGTACTACTATACCTACTCCACAAACAATAGCTAAATATGCCAATTCCCATTCATATCTATTTTCTCCAATTACTGCTATTCTTTTTCCTTTAAATCCCATATCTATTAATTTTGTTCCTAAGCCGTCTATCATTTCCCTTACTTCTTTATGAGTAAAAGTTTTATATTTTCCATTTTCTATTTTTATTTTATATGCAATGTTTTCACTATATTTTTTTCCTGATTTTTTTAGCATATCTTTTAAGTCTGTTATATAGTCATACTTATATAGTTTTTCTCCCATATTTTTTCCTTTCTATATGTATATATTTATCATTATATAATTTCAAATTCATATTTTTTCCATTATATTTATATCATAAATTTATTAAAAATAAAATTGAACTGGCAGGTCAGTACAAAGAAAAAAAGCTCATAGAAACAAACTTTTCTTGAACTTTTTATAAAATCTCAAAAAAATCCCCCCGCCTTAGCCGTAAGAAGTTATGAATTTTTAATAACCTGCCTACTAAAAAACAGGTGGGTGCTAACCTTAATACTCATGGGCTTCTTACATCTAATATGAGTAAGCATGCACGCCATATTAAGAGATATGCCCCTCTTAAAACTTGTAGGTTCTAAAAATTCTGTCTACACGTACTATGCAGGGAAAACTTTCATTTTCTATTAAGTTATTATAATTTTAACATATATTTTATTTATTTTCAAATATAAAATACCTTATTTTGTATGAAATGTAGCTTTAAAATTAATCTTTCTCTTTTATTGTCTTTTATACTTACTTAAACTAACTATTTCAATTTACATTTATTACCCTCTACTTTCGTGGCAAATAAAATATATTAATTGATATTTTTTTGAAACATTTTTAAGCATATTTATTGCATTTTTTATTTTTGTTTTGTCTAAATTTACAAATGGATCATCTAATATAACAAATGGTTTCTCACTTTCGAATAAACTATCTATTAGACTTAATCTCATACATATATATATTAAATCTTTATATCCTGTACTAAAGTATTTTAATTCTTTATTTCCACCAAGCTCGTTTATTTGTACATTTAGATTAACATCTAAATTAGCATCGATATCTGAACCATTGATTAATTTTAAATTTTTTATAAAGCTTTTTTGCATTCCTCCTAAATAATGTGAAGAAAATGTTATTTTAGCTGTTTCTAAATATTGTTTTGTTTTTTCAAGAAGCTCACAATCTTCTTTCATTTTGTTTAATTCTGTATTTACATTTTCTAAATCATTCTCCGCTTCATTAAGTTCTGCTAAATCATCTTCTAATGTTTCTATTTGATTTCTACTATTATTTTTTTCTTCATTTAGTTTGTTTAATTCTTCTTCTAATTCTTTTAATTTTTTTTCAATTTCATTTTTATTTATATCATCTAAATTTATACCATTTTCTTCTGATTTGTTTGCTTCATCTGTTTCATTTATTGTTTCTATTATTTGTATATCATTTGTTTTTTCATAATCTTCTTTTGCTTTTAATTTTGTTTCATAATCTTCTTTTTGTTTTAAATATTCTGAGTTTTTTATTTGGATTTCCTGTGCATAATTTATGTATGGTTTAGTTAATTCAGGAAAATATTGTAATAATGTATTTCTGATATTTTTCTCAAGTTCTTCAGTCTTTTTTATCATTTCTCTTTGTTTTTCTAATGAATTTTCTATGTTTCTTTTTAAGTCTTCATATTTTGTATATTTTGCTTTTATTTCTACAAGGTGTCTGACTTTATCTAGCCCTAAATCTTCATCAGAAAATTGATCTATAAAAGTGTCTATATCTTTTTGGTCATATTCTTCATCTTCTTTTAATTCACTTTGAATTTTAGTTATTTGTTTTAGTTCTTCTTCTATATTTTTACATTTCTTTTTCTTTTTACTCATAGAAATACTTTTCAAAATAAATGCTGTAAAGCAAATAACTGCTACCACTATATCTATTTTTATAAATTGTGTTACATTTCTAATAATAGATATAATGATTACCATAGTAAGAATTATTGATATTAAACATAAAAATAAACTAATTATTTGTCCCCTTTTTATTTGTTTATTTAAAGCTGAGCCTTCTTTTTTCAAGTTTGACAATTTTTCATTATTTAAATTTATTTTATTTTTGTTTTCACTTAATATTTTGTATTTGTCAATTTTCTCATTAATAATCTCTTCAGAAATATCTTCATTATTATATTGTTTTTTTAGGTTATTTAATTCATTTATTGATTCTGGTAATATATCTAATGTCTTTATTTCAGCATTACTTTTTTCTATGAGTAAACATTTTTCTATTAAAGTTTCTATTTCATTTTGTTCTAATATACCATTTTTAAAGAACTCTTCATATTCTTTAACCTTAGCTTTGCTTTCTTTTAAGTTATCTTTAAATATCTTGTAGTTTTCTTTCTTAGCTTTTTTTGTTTCTGCTTCTAAAATACTTTTATATATTTTTTTTGTTTCTTCTAGTTCTTCGTCTTTGTCTTTTATTAGATTAAGTAATTCATTATTATGTTCTATATTTTCTTTAAGCTCTTGCTCTTCTGTTTTTTTCTGTTCTAATTTTTTTTCTAGTCTTAGTTTTTCAAAAGTTTTTTCATTTATTTCTCCTCTGCCACCTGTTTTTTTGTATTTTTTTATTGCTTCATCTAATAATTTTAAAGCTTGTTCAGAAGTATTAACATCATTTTCACTTTCTAGAATGTTTCCTAATTTTGCATTTATACTATCATTCATAGTTGTTTCCATATTTTGTCCAGAAATAAATGTACTTCTTTCATATGCTTCTTTATTTATTTTAAAAATTTCTTCTCCTATTTTACTACTATAATCCTTTGATTCTAAATTTGTTGATAAATTATATAGTTTAAATGTATCTTCTGACTCTTTTTTTCCAAAAAATCTTTCAAGTCTATATTTTTTATCATTTATTTCAAATTCTATGTTTCCTCCAAAAGCTCCGCCTTGCCATGGTTCATATTGTTTTCTGTCAGTTAATGTTTTAGTAACTCTTTTAGTATCTAAACCATAGAACATAGCTTTTATAAAATTAGCAAAAGTTGTTTTTCCAAATCCATTGTCTTCCTCTATTGTATTTAATCCATCTTTAAATTTATAGTCAAAATTAGATAATTTTCCAAAGTTTTCTATATGGCAATTTAGCAGTTTCATTACTCTACCTCCTCTCCTCTAATTGCTTTTATCCCTGTTATTATTATTTTTTGCTTTATATCTTGTGGTAAATCTTCTCCTAAAACTAGCCTTATAAATTCTCCTTTTAAAGATGCATCATTTTCATAGTTTTTATAGTCTATCTTTAAAGTTGTTTTATCATAAACTTTAACAAAATAATATATACTTCCATATCTTTTTTCTAAATATGATATATCTCTTTCAGAGTTTATTTCTGTTTCTCCAACTAAAACTATTTTTACTAGAGCTTCTTTTTCTATATCCTTTAAATATTCATCAATTTTATCTTCTACTTCTGGAGTAGTCATTGTTCCACTTACATCAACCTCTATTTCATATAAATGTCTTGATGCAAATGGTACAAATTCAGTCTCTATTTTCTTGTCTGTTTCATTAATATCTAATAATACAAAACCTTTTTCTCCACACTCATCAAACCCTCTACCTTCTAGGCATCCAGGGTAACAATATATTCCTCTTTCATCTAATCTTTCTTGTTCAAACTTGTGAATATGTCCCAAAGCTAAATAGTCTATGTTTTTATTTTTTAATGATTTAATATTTATTAATTCATTTTTATAAGTAGGAGTTGTTTCAGAAACTTGTCCGTGTAATACAACTAAATTTATATCGTTTTTATTTAATAAAAGTGTATTATTTATCTTTCGTTCTCCTAAGTGTTCTCCAAATTCTATTCCAGAAATCGTTATATTTCCATATCTATAAGTTATCCATTCATCTGAACTAAAAAGTTTTAAATTAGATGGAATGATTTCCAAGTCTGATATAAAATTTATTTCATCATGGTTGCCCTTTAAGTATATAAAATCTATTTGAGGATTGGATTTTATGCTATTTATAACTATATTTTTTACTTTTGCAGATACATTTCTTTTATCAAACATATCGCCAGCGATTAAAATTATTTGTACATTGTTTTCTACAGCATATTTTATCATTCTTTGATAGGTTATTAATATTTCATGTCTACGTTCTTGTGCTTTCTTACTATCTAAATTTGATTCCATCTTTGATTCAAGATGCATATCGCTGCAATGTATTATTTTCATTTTCAATCCTCCTTTTTACAATGTTTTGTTTTAAAACTTTCCTTAATGTACTATTTTACTATATTTTGTAAAAAATATCAAGGTTATAATTTAATCATATACATTATCTTTCTTCTTCTGTTTCTTTGTCATATAATAGTTGGTTCTTTATTTTTTTCACTCTTTCTTGTAACTTCTTAAATGTTTCCTTTACTTCATTTATACCAATATGTCTTGCCATTTTTTTAACATATTCACCTAATATCATCTCTTTAATTCTTGTATTGCATATTTTTACTTCTTGATTTTCATTTAAATAATATTCATTATAGTCTTCAAATTCATCATTACTTTGAAGTGCTTGATATATATTTATTCCACCTCTTGAAAATGCTAAGTGTCTATAGTTTGTTAAATCACAATTAAACCATTTTTCTCCTATTTTTATCTGATTCCATGCATGTCCTTTATCAGGTTCAATTTCTCCTCCAATAGTGTTGATTTCAAGTCCTAAACATAAACAGCATTCTTCTAATATTCTCGCATATCCTTTACATACACAAGTTCCTTCTATTAATCCACCATATAGATTACGACATGTCCTTACAAGTCTAGAGTCTTGTTCTCCTTCTTTTGTAATTGCATATTCATCATACGTAATATGTGATAATCTCTTAAAAATCTGCTTAAAAGCTCTTAATTCACTTATAGCATCACCTTTTTTAGGTTTTTCTATATTTTCTATAGCTTCATCTATTTTTCTTCTAATGTTTAAAAACTCATCATATGAATAATATTCGTTAACATATCCTTTCATTATTATATATTTTATTTTTGGATTTTTTTCCAAATCTTCTACTGACAATTCTGTTACATGTTCAATTTCTATATGTTCCTCATTCCATTTATATAATAAATCAGGATCTTCAAGGTTTTCTGCTAAGTGTTTTATTAATTCTCCACTTTTATCTTGTTTCTCTATAATATCTTTAAATTCCATTAATCTTTCAGGTGTTCTTATTTTTCTTATTAGTTGAAGTAGTGTAAAACTTTGAGTTTTTGAAATGTTTTTCTTTAGGAATTCATATACTAAGTCTTCATTTCTAACCAAATCCATTAATTCTATTTTTTCTGGTAATGTTTTAGCTTCTTTTATTTTTTCTTTTATATAACTTATATCTTCTATTTTATCTGCTATTACTATTCTACTTTTTAAATCTAGTATTAGGTCTATATTAGGTGTTCGTATTATTTTACTTGCCGTTTCATCTTTCAATTCGTCTATTAAATATATTATGTCTTTTTTCTCTAATTTAAGTGAATCACTAAATATATATTCTTTAATTTTTTCTATGTCATCTTGACATAACTCTAAAATTAGTCTTACTTTATCCGAATTTTCTATGCCTAGTGAACCATCTATATATCTTTTAGTTAGTTCTGGATCATTGATTTCTAAAATAAGTTCTGTTTTTCCTTTTGAGTCTAATTCAATAGAATCATCAAATAAGTATTTTTTTTCTTTTTCTTCATCATTACCACAGATTTTTATAATTAGAACAGATTTATCAATTCCATCTAAATTTAAAGAAGAATCTCTTATAAATCTCTCAGTCAAGTCTTTATCATTAATTTTTATAATCCATCTTGTTTTTATTTCTGATTCTATTTCTAGTGTATTATCCAAAAGATATTCTTTTAATTTTTCTATATCGTTTCCATATAGGTTTTCAATAATCATTGATCTGTGAAATGCTTCTAAACCTAATGATGGATCACGAATAAATCTTTCTGTTAATTCCTTATCTCCAATTTCTTCTAAAAGTAATTGTTTCTGATAACTTGTAAAATGAAATTCTGGATCCAAAATTAGTTTTGTTAAATAATCTTTATCTCCAAAGTTTTTAAAAATGCGAATAGGAGTATCTCCTACTCCAATACCTTCTTTTGAATCCATTTTATAAATAGATTCAGCAAATTCTTTTTCTCCAATTGCATTTATTATTATATCAATATATAGATATACTAACACATCATCTATATATTTTGGTAAAACTTCTTTTATATTTTTTTTGTCCTCATCTGTTAAAATTCCGTCATCTTGTATTTTTTTTAATACTTCATTTAGTATTTTAAAATCACCATATCTCTTTTGCATTATTACTCCTTATTTTTTTGTTTTAAAAATGTTTTGAAAAAATTTTTTCAAATTAATTAATATATTTTTTAATTTTGTAGATAATTTAGTTTTAGAAATTACTAAATCTGACTTATTTTCACTTTCAACTTTATCATCTAAAATTTGTTTTTCTTTTTTTCTTTCAAATAAGTTTTCTAGATATTTTTTATCTTTTTCTTCTTGTGTTTTTTCATATGATTTTATTAATTCTTTTTGTTCTTTTTTATCTTTGCAAATATAAGTCATATATAGTACTGATAATAAGTTGGTAGTTTCTTTCATTAGATTTTGTTCTTCCAAGGGTTTATCCTTTTCCAAATTAAAATTCCAATTTACATCTTGCTCTTTTTTAAACATATCTATTAAATCTTTTGGTATATCATTTTTCAATTCTAATTCTTCCAATATAACTAATATTTCTTTATATGCTTTTTTTTGTTCTGTATCTTCCATTTTTTACTCCTATTTTACTTTTGTATTTTAATTAATTTAAGTGATAGAATTTATTTTGAGATATTTCTATTCTTTGACTTAATTTAATTATATTTTCTTCTGTAATAGAACCATCAATATTCAATTTTTTTAAATTTGGAGTCTTTTTAATGATATTGTTGAGTCCTATAATTTTATAATAATGTATTTCTAGGTTTTCTAGAGATTCTATATTTTTAAATAATGATATATCAATTTCCTTTTCGGTTGTTTCATGGTTTCCAAGTATATTAATGCTTTTCAATCCTCTACCTGAGATTTCGATATTCTCTGTTAAACTACAATTATGTATAAATAAATTTTCTATATTTTTATTAAATTTTAATGTTTTACTCTCAATACTACAATTATCAAATTGTAATGTTTTAAGTTTTTTTATTTGCTTTATATTTTTTATTTCTTCTTCTGTTATAATAAAATTAAAGATAGAACAATTTATTAAATTTTTTAATTTTTCTAAATCTTTTATATTACAATCTGTATCATTTTCATAAATATCAGTTGATTTTAATATTATTCTTTTTATTTCGAGTAAGTCTTTTTCATTTAATTCATCTATTTTTTTATTTAATTTTCTTGAAATATCTTGTTTTAAATCATTGCTTACTAGATCTATACTCATTTTTTTCTCCTTATTTTAAAATTCTTTTGTAACAAAAAATATATTTTATAGAGATTAATTTCAATTAGTCTGTCCAGCTATAAATCCTGTTGAATATGCAATTTGGAGATTAAATCCTCCAGTATATCCATCTACATCTAATATTTCTCCTGCAAAATAAAGCCCTTTTAATAGTTTAGATTCCATTGTTTTAGGATTTACTTCTTTTATATCTATTCCTCCATTTGTTATTATTGCCTCATCTATTTTTCTAAAATCTCTTATTGTTAATTCAAATTTTTTTAGTAATTTAACCAATGATAGTCTTTCTTGTTTAGTAATAGAATTAACCTGTTTTTCAGGATTTATTTTTGAAAGTTCTATTATAATAGGAATTAATTTTTGAGGTAACAATTTATTTAAACTATTTTTAAAATTTTTATTTTTGTTTTCTTCAAAGTCTCTTAATACTCTTAAATCTAATTGTTCCTCTGTTAAAGCTGGTTTTAGGTCTATATAAAATTTTATATTTTTTGTATTTAACAAGTTTTCAATGTTTTTATATCTAACTAAATGTGCAGATAAGCTTAAAACTATTGGTCCAGAAACACCAAAATGTGTAAATAACATTTCGCCAAAATCTTCATATATCGTCTTTTTATTTGTTTTATCTTCTATTTTTATCTTTACATTTTTAAGACTTAATCCTTGAAGTTTGCTACACATATTTTTTTCATATACTTCTAATGGTACTAAAGATGGTCTTGCTTTTATAATATTATGTCCTACTTTTTTAGCAAAAATATATCCATCTCCTGTTGAACCTGTTAATGGATAACTTTTTCCACCTGTTGCAATTATTATTTTGTCTCCCATAATTTCTCCATTTTCAGTTTTTACACCTTTTATGTTTTTACTTTTATCTAGTAAAATATCTGTTACTTTACTTTCTAATAATACTTTCACTCCCAATTTCTTTAACTCATTTTCAAAACAATTTAAAACATCTTGAGATTTATCTGTTACAGGAAATATTCTGTTTCCTCTTTCTTCTTTTACTTTTAGTCCATTTCTTTCTAACAAATTTATTATATCTCTGTTAGTGAATTCATTAAAAGCACTATATAAAAATTTTCCATTAGTAGGAATGTTTTTTATAAATTCTTCCATATTTAGTGAAGATGTAATATTACATCTTCCTTTGCCTGTAATTAATAGTTTTTTTCCTAATTTTTTATTTTTTTCTAATAATATAACCTCATTATTTTTGTTTTGTTTAGCAGCAATAGCTGCCATCATACCAGCTGGACCTCCACCTATTATTAAAACTTTCATTAAAAAATACTCCCTACTATTATTCCAATAAGAGCTCCTACAAAAACCTCTACTGGTGTATGTCCTAATACTTCTACTAATTTTTCTTGAACTTGATTTCCAGTAAGTCCTGGTGTCTCAATTATTTTATTTAATAATCTTGCCTGTTTTCCGGCTGCTCTTCTAACTCCTGCAGCGTCATACATTACAACACATGAAAATACTAATGCTAAAGCAAAAATATAGCTATCAAAACCTACTTCTCTTCCAGTCATAACTGTTAGTACCATAACTATTGCTGAATGAGAGCTTGGCATTCCTCCTGCTCCTAGTATTCTTTTAAAATTAAATTTTTTAGTTGTTATTAAATCCCATAATACTTTAAATGTTTGAATTACAAACCAAGTAATAAGTGGTACTATTATAAATCTGTATCTTATCATGAAATCCACTTTTTGTTCCCTCCATTAATATATTTATAAGTTAAGCTTCAGGTGTGAAGTTTTCTTCTTTTAATTCTCCATCTTTTTCTAAAATAATCGTTATTTTTTTCTCTGTATCTTCTAATAGCTTTGAACATTCTTTTGAAATTTTAATACCTTGTTCAAATTTTTCTACTGAGTTTTCTAAACTTAGATCTCCTTTTTCTAGTTCTGCAACTATTTTTTCTAGTTGTTCCATTTTTTCTTCAAAGTTCTCTTTTTTTTCCATAATTATCCCTTTCTAATTTTTATTGTATTGTTACTTTTTTATTTGATATATCCACTTCATATTCTGCTAATTGTGCAGTGCTTGATTTACTTCTTACTGAAATAGTATATATGTTACCAGAAACATTATCTATTGTGTAATATACTGTTTCATCTGTTTCTCCCCATTCTTTTTTTGCAAGTGAAATTGCTTCTTCTGACTTGTCACCTTCAGAAGAAGTTGTATTTTGTTCTTCTTCTCCACGAATAATATTTGAAGATTCGTCTACTACATTTTCTGTAGACGTTTTATTTGTTTCGTTTTCAATTGTTGTATTCGTATTATTAGTTATGTCATTTTCTAAACTATTTGTTTTTTCTATATCATTAAAATAATATTTTCTCCATTTTTTTATATTAATACCTACAATAGTACCCACTATAATTATTGCTATTATCGAACAAATAACTACTATTTTTTTATTTACCATTTCTTCCTCTTTTCTTTTTATTATATTAAATATAACTAGATAATTTCGGCATTTTTTTCGCCATCTATAAATTTAAGACTTATTTTATCTCCTTTAATTAAATCTTTAGAAGATTTTATCATTTTTCCTTCCTTTTCAGTAATGCTATATCCTCTTGCAAGTGTTTTTAAAGGGCTTAATGCATCTAATTTTGATACATTAGTTTGAAATATTTTTTCTTTTTCTTTTTGTTTAGCTAAAATTGAACTTTCCATTCTTTTTATTAATCCATCAATTCTTAAATAGTTATTTTCCATATTTTTAAATGGTTCTTTTAAAGCTCTTGATGTTATTAGTCTATTCAATTTGAGTTTTAGTATTTCTATTTTTTTATTTAAATCTATTCTTGCTCTTTCTCTTAAAGTATTTATTTTATTTTTTAATTCATATATATCTGGATTTGCAAGTTCAGCTGCAGCAGATGGTGTTGGGGCTCTTAAATCTGCAACAAAATCCGCTATAGTAAAATCTGTTTCATGTCCTACAGCTGATATTATAGGAAGTTCAGAATCATATATAGCTCTTGCTACTATCTCTTCATTAAATGGCCACAAGTCTTCTAATGACCCTCCTCCTCTAGCTAATATTATAACATCAGCCAATTTTTTTTCATTCATTAATTTTATTCCTTTTACAATTTCTTCAGCTGCTCCTGGTCCTTGCACTGGTACTGGTAAAAGTCTTATGTAACAATTTGGGTTTCTTCTTGTAGAAACATTTATTATGTCTCTTATTACTGCCCCTGTTTTTGATGTTAAAACTCCTATTACTTTTGGTTTTAATGGAATTTTAACCTTATGTGAAGGACTAAATAGACCTTCTTTTTCTAAGTCTTGTTTTAATTTTTCATATGCTGCATATAAATCTCCTACACCTTGTTCTTGCATTGCTTTTGCATATATCTGGTATATTCCATCTCTTTCAAATACTGACACAGATCCAAATATAATAACTTTCATACCATCTTTGGGTCTAAAGTTAATTCTTTCTGCAAAACTTTTAAACATTATACATTTTATTAATGATTTTTCATCTTTTAATGTGAAATAAAAATGTCCTGTATAATGTGCTTTGAAATTTGATATTTCACCCTTTACTATTACTGCATTTAGTGCTTCATCTGATGCTATTTTATTTTTTATGTACATATTTAAGTCAGAAACACTAACAGCCTGTTCTTCATAGTTCATAACGTTCCCTTTCTAACCTAATATAGGCAAATCTTATAAAAGATTTGCCTTTATTTTTCTAAGTCTTTAACAACTTTTGCTAAAGCCCCATTTATAAATCTACTTGATGTATCTTCTCCATAAGTTTTTGCTAATTCAACTACTTCGTTTATTTCAACTTTATATGGTATGTCTTTATATTTTATTTCATATATAGCAAGTTTCAATAAACTTAAGTTTACTTTAGAAATTCTTTCTATTTTCCAATCTGAAACTAAAGAATTTTCTATTATTTTTGTTATTTCTTCTTTTTTTTCGTCTATTCCTTTTATACAATCTTTTATATATTCTATTGCTTCTTTTTTCTCTATTTGATTATTTTCTAAATATAAATCTATTTGTTCTTCTATGTCATAATCTTTTTGAATTTCCAAACTATAAATTAATTTAAAAGCCAGTTCTCTTATTTCAGATCTTTTCATTTTTAATTTTTTCCCCTTATATTTTGTCTATAAATTTCTTTATTTTCTCCTTAACTTCTTCTTTATTTTGTTGTATGTAATTTCCTACTATTGCTCCTATAACAATTAATATAATTCCTATAATTAAATTATATAACTTTGTAATTAAAACTAGTATAGCAATTACTATACCTATAATTGCACCCTTATAATTATTCCAAAATTCACGTAAACTTTCCATAAGAAAATCCTTTCTAAATTTAACAATATTTTATACTACATTTTACTCAACGACTATATCTTTTATTTTAACATTTACTGATTTAACTTCTAAATCTGATGTTTTCTTTATAGCTTCTTTTATTTTGTTTTGCATATTTAAAGTTAGTTCTTTAATTATTACATCTTTTCCAACTATAACATTTACTGCAACTATTAAATTGTTTAAAGTGTCTACATCAACTAAAACAGACACAATTTCTACACTATCAAATCCTTTTATTACAGATGAAACTATATTTTCTAATGTTGTTTTAGATATTAATAGTTTTCCATTATCATTTTGCATAAGTATACCTTTTTCTTTGTGTTCTTTAGGTGCTGGTTCAAAAAATATACATTTTAAAGAAAGTAATAGTAAAACCACTTCTACTATTAATATTATTTTTGCATGATTTTCATTATTCAAAGCTATTGATACAAATCTATTAACTATTCTTAAGTCTAGCCAACCTGCAACTAAAAACATTACTATTATTGATTGTAATAATATTAAAACTGAAAATAGAACTAATATTACTTTATCTAATTTTTTCATTTCTTTATTCCTTTCCTTCTTCTTTTGGTTCATTATTATCATTTTCACTATTTAAGCTTTGAGTATTTACTCCTTGAACATGTACATTTACTGTTTCTACCTTTAGTCCTGTCATATTTTCTATTGCTGTTTTTACTCTATTTTGTATTTCATATGCTACATCAGGTATTCTGGCACCATATTCAACAATTATATTTACATCTATTTTTGTTTTTCCGTCTGATGAATCTACTTTTATTCCTTTAGCTAAGTTTTTCTTTCCCTTTAATACCTCAGAAATTCCTCCTGCAAAACCTCCATCCATACTAAATACTCCTGGTATTTCAGATACAGCGACTCCTGCTATTACTGCTATTACTTCACTTGATATTTGTATTCCTTCTGCTACATTTTCTTCTTCTAATATCTTTTCTTCTTTCTTTTCTTCCATAATTCACCCTCCTTACTAAAAAATCAAATCTACTTTTATAGTAGTATATCAGTTTTGATATAAATTTACAACTATTTTTAGAAATTTTATTCATAATTTTTACAATAAAAAATATTACAGAACTACTTGTCCTGCAATATTTTTACCATATATAAATTATATATTAAACTATTGTACAATTAAGCCAATTAAAAAACTTAATGCACCCAAATCTTTTTCAATAGTTATATTACCTTCACATTCAAATTTAATTCGTACAGAATCTATTGTTGTCGCTGTTTCTTCTTGTAAGTCTTCTTTTTTGCAGATATAATGTGTTTCATTGCCCTCTTCTACTGGAACAAGGTTTATTTCTTTTCCATCTATTGTCACTTTTCCACTTGATATTTTTAAATACTTCTTATTATTGAAATCATATACGCAGAATCCATTTCCCACCAAAATTTCATATTGGTTTACTTTAAATGTAGCTTTATATTTTTTCTCTTTCATTTGCATATTAAATTCATAATCTCCTGCTCTATCAACTGAATATATAGTGACTTTATCTGTTTGTGGATTCCCTTCTGTATTTTCTTTTAATTCTATATAAATATAAGCTTCTCCATCTGGTGCTGTTAATTTTAGTTTACTTTCCTCTGGATAAACACTAGAATACGCTAAAGCTTCCATACATAACACACAATTATAAAGGTTTTCAGGCATATCTGCTGGTGGTGTTTCTATTATTTCAACAATTTCTGAATACGCATTTTTCTTTGTTTCATCTTGTTCACTATTTGCTGCTTCTTTTAAACTATCATATGTATCAAATCCTAAAGCAGAAACTACAAAGTCTTTAGTCGATATACCTAATTTCTCTAGATTTTCAGGTGAAAGAAGCATTATGTTTTTTTCCTTCATTCTATCATATATTGGGTCCACTAATTCTTCTTCGGGTATTTGAAGCTTATCCATTAAAATAAAATCTTTTGAAGATATTGTTGTAACGCCTGTCGTTGTTGCTGTTGTTGTTTCTCCATCTGATAAAACACCCAATTGAACTCCTTCATCTCCCGTTTTTTCATAGTATATTACTTTGTATGTTTTATTTTTTGAAGCATCCTCGGTTTTTTCTATTTCTTCTAATTTATATACATCTGTTTTTCCGTCTGTCCCATTTCCGTATTTTCCTTTTTGTCCTAATATGTTTTCTACTTTTATTAAGTATTTTCCTTCTTCTTCGGTTTTTTCAATGTATTCTTTTTCTAGCAAATAGTCTATTAAAGATCCTCCGTATTCCCCTATTCTTGATTCTGTCATATATTCTGCTGATTCTAAATTTAATGTCTCATATAATTCTGCATGTGATGTTTTTGCTCCTGCTTCTTGTGCTCTTACCAATATTCCATTTTGTCCTGTAAGCATCATTATTGATATTCCTGCTAGTATTAATAATACTATTATTGTTACTACTAGCGCTATTAATGTTATACCATTTTTGTTTGTTGTTATTTTTGTTTTTTCTCTTGTAAGTTTTGATTCCATTATATTTTATCCTCCCCATTTCTGCTTCGTAGAAGTAAATATTCTGCGAAATTTTTGAAAATAGAAAATTCTTTGATTTTAAAGCAATTTAAAGCTTTTTTT
>CANRPS010000007.1 GCA_947632585.1 uncultured Clostridia bacterium | reverse complement strand
ATATCAAATACATTATATAACTTTGAAAGAAATTTAGAAGCAGGAAAATATAAAGGAAAAAATGTAGAAGATATAATTCAAAGGTCAATAGAAACTAAGCTTCGTATGGAGTGGGCAAGTGAATTTTTTGACTTTTATAATTTACCAGCTTTAACTCCAGAAGAAGTAGAAAAAGGAAGATATACACAAGTAGATTTACCAAGAGATATAAGTGAAAGATTTGCGTATATGACAGCACTAATTACAGCAAATGAGGAACAAGTTGAAGCATGTAGAGAATTTATAAAAAAACACTGTGAGCCAGAATATTTATCAATATATGATATATATTGGGCAGGAAATGATGAAAGAAAAATGGAAAAAATAAGTGAGTTGCAAGAAATAGATTTTACAGGAAAAGAAACAAAAGCATTTGCAAGAGATGGATTAGAAAAGTACACAGATATAGGAAAAATGTATAGAGATTATTTATCAAGAGAAGTAAGGAAAGAAGAAAATGAAAGAAGTTAAATTTGTAATAATTAATTTTAAAGAAGGGAGAAATGTATAATGAGTGCTAATACAGATTCATTTTTTGATATAAAGAGAAAAATGTTAGCAAAATACCCTAGATTTGGTAGTGAAATAGCTGCAGCTAATATTGAATTTAGAAACGATTTACCATTTCATACAGCAGCAACTGATGGAAAAAATATATATTTTGATCCCAACTATTTTGAAAACTTAAGTGAAAATGATAAATTATTTACAATAGCACACGAAATATTGCATATTAAATTTATGCACATGTTTAGATTAATTGACAAAGATGGTAAAATGAGAAATTTGGAAATTTGGAATATAGCAACAGATGCTATTATAAATGCAAATTTAGAAAGAGATGGCTTTACAATTAAAGAAGGATTGGTAAATATGCCAGAAGCTATTCAATATTCAGCAGAAGAATTTTATCAAAAACTATTGGAAGAAAATGAACAAAAAGAGCAGCAAAGTGAACAAAATCAAGGTCAAGGTAAAGATAATAATAAGGGTGACTACCATGGATTATGGGAGAAAGCTTTTGAGGAGCAACAACAAAATAATGAACAAGAGAGCCAAGGAAATAACTCCCAGAAAAAAGGTCAAAATCAAGAAAATAAACTAAATAAAGACCAAGAAAATAATACCCAAAAAACTGAAGAAAATGAGCAATATAAAAAAGAACAAGCAGATATAAATTTTAATGAAAAAGAAGAATTTGAAAATAATAGAAAAGAAAAAAGGGAAAAGTTTAAATCTAAACGTGAAAAAATTCAAAAAGAAATAAGAAGTTCTAGTACAGAAACAATTAAATTAGGAGAAATAGGAAAAAGTAAAGAAGAAATTGATTGGAGAACTTTAATACGAAGAGAAATAGAACAAACAGAAACAATATGGACTCAAAGACGTTCAATTGCTGAAAATAACTATGCTTATAGATTGGAAGAAAATGATATTGATGAAGATGCTAAAACTGAAATTATGATTGATATTTCTGGGTCGGTAAAATTAGATTTAGTTAAAGCTTTTTTAAGACAAATAAAACCTTTATTAAAACAATCTAAACTAAAAGTAGGTTGTTTCAATGAAAGATTTTGGGGATTTGTAGATATAAAAAATATAAGAGATATAGATAATTTTTCTATACCACAGGAAGCAAGAGGACAATTTGCTTGGACAGAAGACTGGGATTTAGCAGTTAGATCTTTTTCTAAAAAGAGAGAAATAAATAAAATAGTATTTACTGATGGATATCCTTGTCCTGGTACAATGCCAAAAAAAGATTTGATAAAAGAAAATGTTATTTGGCTAGTTTATGGAAATAAAGATTTTGACCCTTGTTGTGGTAAAGTTATACATATTACAGAAAGGCAGTTAGAACGATTACATTTAGTTGAATCTTTAAGGGAAGATGTTGATAGATAGGCATTTATTAGTTGTAAATACACGGAACATGTGTTATAATTATATTATGTAACCATAAAAATCTAATACAGAAAGGTTGGTAAAAAATGATTAAGTATCTCATGCGGAAAACTATTTACAAGGAGGTAGACCACGAGACTCAGGACATGCTCTTACAACTTATTGCTCAATATCATGTAATCGAATTTCTTTGTTTTAAGTTCTGGGTAGTAATACTTATTTTCCCTTTCATACCATTACTAATAATTGCTGTACTTGATAATGTGACACTATCTATGACTACTCAAATAGCAATCACGGTTTTTATGTTAATTTGTGCTGTAGGTTTGTTAGTATCTATAAAAATATTCAAAAGAGCTATGTTTGGATTTTCAAAAATGTTAGCAGAAACAATATATTTTTTAATATGTACTAGAAAAGGTAAAGCACTTTCTAAAAAAGATTTTGAATATATTAGACAGGTTAATGAAAAACTATACGAATTTATATCAACAGATAAATGTAGAGGCTATTGTTATTCAATTTGTTTTGATATGTGCAAAACTTTAAAAAAGGGATTTATAGAAATTATTGCTATAAAGAAATTATCTATAAGCAAAAATGATGGGAAACCTTATACATTGCATGTTTTATATATCAACAATGGATGGGCTTTTGATACATATAGTTTAAGGCAATATCCAGTTGAACGGTTGCACGAAATATACAAAGCAAAGGTTTATAAGGTATTTGACTATGATTTTATTCGTAATAAGTCATATGATGAGTTTAGAGACGAACAAGAGCCTGAATTAATAAAATGGTCTGCTATCAATGATTGTTCAATGTTTTCAAAAACTTAAGCATTTCACGACTGATTGTAAAAATTACAACCGGTCGTGTTTTATTTGTCATAAAAAGTACTTGAAATTATTTACATAATGTAATATAATATTATTGTCTATTTTAAAATAGCAATGGAGAAAAAAATGAAATATAGTGATAAAATTAGTAGTATAAATTTAAACTTGTTTAGATACTTTATTTGTGCAGTTGAATCTAAAAGTTTTGCTGATGCTGGTAAAAAAATGGGATATTCTGCTCCTACGGTTTCAACAAGCATAAGCACATTGGAAAAACAATTAGGAGTAAAGCTTTTTACCAGAAAACCTTTGAAAACAACTGAAATAGGACAGGCAATATATGAAACTGTAAAAAATGGATTTGAAAATTTAGATTTTGCTGTAATATTGGCTCAAAGTAAAAATGATTTGGAATATGGTAAAATATCAATAGGATGCCCTTCACATATAACAGATTTTTTTCTAATGGAAAGAATATCAAATGTAATAGCAGATTATCCAAATTTACAGGTGAGTTTGGATACAGAATCTGGAAGTAGTGAACTTATCCAATTATTAAAAGATAATAAGATTGACTTTATTATTTTAGATACAATACCAGATGAAAGTAAGAAAGACATTGAAATAAAAGAAATAAAACAAATTGAATATATTTTTGTATCTAAAGAAAAAATCAAAATAAGAAACATTAAGGAACTCGAAAATTATAAATACATATTGACATATGATAATAGAGTATCCAACATTAATTTATTTGAAACATTAAAGAAAGAAAATATTTCAATAAAACCTATATTAAAGTGTCCTACCACAGAACAAAGAGTAAATGCTGCTAAATTAGGAATAGGGATAGCTTATGTAATGAAAGATGCAGTAAAAAAGGACTTGGAAAACAAAAATCTATATGAAGTAAAAGTGCCTATTGATTTACCTAAAAACAATTTAAAAATAGTATATTTAAAAAATCATTTAACAAAAGTAGATAAACAATTTATAAATAATTATATATTAAAATAAGATAAAGAAGCACCTATTTGGGTGCTTTTATCGTAAAAAAAACTAACGATAAGATAAAAATTTTATAATTTACAAAGTAGATAGTTCATTATATAATTTATATATTAAAAATATATGGGAGAGATATAATGTATTATCAAATAGATCAGAAATTCAAAGATTACTTTCAAGGTAATTTAAGACAAATTTTCTTTTATATAATTGACGATTGTAATTTAAGATGTGAACAATGTTTATATAAACTGGAGATAGGATTTCAATTAGAACGAAGAGAAGTTGATTTTAATGATGCAATAAAATTATTAAGTGATTTTAGAGAAATGGGAGCTATCAAATTAACTTTAATGGGTGGAGAACCAACTCTATATGGAATTAAAGAAAACAATAAACCATTATTAAAATTAATAAAAAAAGCAAAAGAATTGGGATATGAATATGTTAGAATAGATACAAATGGGCAATTTGATAGTAAATTATTAGAACAACCAGAATTTAAAATGTTAGATGAGGTTACATTTAGTATAGATGGTCCAATCAAAGAAATTAATGATCCTATAAGAGGTTATGGATCTTTTGATAAATGTGTAAAAAATATAAAAAAAGCTAAAGAATTAGGTTATAACATTGATATAACTTCTTGTATAAGTAAATACCTTTTAAATAGAGACGAAAATGGAAATTTGTATCTTGATAGAATGATAAAATTTGCAGAAGATTTAGGAATAGAAAGAATTAATTTTCATAATTTATTTAAAACAGGTGTACCAAGAGATTATTTTAGCGGAAATTTGGATGTACCAATCAAAGATTGGTTTAAGGCATGGGGTGAAATAGAAGATAAAGTAGATAATAATGAATATTCTATTCCTGTAAGAATACCTCAATCATTTACAACCAAAGAAAAATTCAAAGAAAATCCAGAATACTATGGCTATTGCTCATGTAAGTCTAAATCTAGGATATTAATTCATCCAAATGGAATGTTAAGAGTATGCTCGTTGATGATAGGTACACCATATGCGATTGCAAGGTATTATGATGATAAAATAGTATGGGATAATTCTCCAACAAATGAATTAAGAGCTCATAAAATGGATGAATATACACCGTGTACTAATCAATTTAAACATAATAAATTTGGAAATTTCGTTCCTGTATGTGTTTCATTTAAACCTAAACAACAAGAAATGATATGGAAAGAATTAAACTGGGAAGAGAGAAGATTAGAAAATAAAATAAGAATTATAATTGCTGATGATAATAACGAAACAAAAAGACAAATAACAAATATTTTAAATCAAATTGAAGATATTGAAATTATAGCAACAGCTAATACCCCAGAAGATACTTATCAAAAAATCATAGAATATACACCTGAATTAGTTTTTTCAAAATATGCTTTTGAAGGAACAAAAATAAATGGTTTAGATATTATAAAAAAATCTAAGGAAGCTTTAAATGATAATGTTCCAGCATTTAATTTTATAGCAATGGATATTCCAAAAGAGGACTTTATAGAAGCTAAAAGAACAATTGGGGACAAAATGAATACAATCATTCGAGAAAATACAGAAGCAAGATATGAAGGAATAATAAATGATTATAAGGATTATTTTAATATAAAATAGTGAAAAAAGGTAAAATATTCTTTACACAACTAGAATATTCTACCTTTTTTCTTTGTTCTAATTAAGTATAAAACAATCCTTTCTAGGAAGTCTTTAAGGGATAGTTTATTTCCATGATTATATAAAACCTTAAATAGTTCATTTGAACAATTATACTCATTAATATTATTAAAAGTTCTTATAGAACCATTCATTGAGTCCCTAACTTGAGATTTATTAACATTAAATTCATAAGCAAGGTAATTAAGTATATTATTAAGGTACTCTAATTCATTTGGCTTATAGTAACAGTATGTAATTGCACTTTTTATATAATTATAACCATTAGATAAACAATTAAAATTTAATGACTATAGCAGTAGGTCAACTTCTCCATATTCTAAATCAGGAGTATTATAATCTAATGATATTTCTTCTATTATATTAGTTAGTTCATTATTAAAAATTGGTTTATAAACAATTTCGTTTATTTTTGAAAAATGCTTTATATTTATATTGTAATTTTTAGGCAAAGTTAAAATAGTATTACATCTTTTTCTTTCAAGAGGATTTGAAGATAATCTATCTATGATAGATTCAATAGGAATATCAGCTATACTGTTATCCAAAATAAAAATATCAGGATGTACTTTTAAATAAATAGATAAAGTATCCTTACCTGTAGTAGCATTTTCAACAATATAATTTTTATCATTTGTAAGATTTTTAGCAAGAATATCTAGCTCAATGGTATTCTTGTTAGAGATAAGAAGATTTACCATAATTAGCCTCACAAATGTTATATTTTTGTGCATATTATATCATACAACTTATGTAAATTCAATAGTGAAATCCTTATTTTTGTGCATAATTTAGCGTTTTTGATTCTAAAATAATATATATATTATTTCATTTTAAAGTGATACTTTCAAACTAATAAAAAAAATTAAAAAATAATCTTTTTTTCTCCACATTTTTCTTTTTTTGTCCACATTTTGATTGTTTTTAAGGAAATCATATTAATATATCCCACAGGAACTTTACATCAAAAGTTTAAAAGGAGTTACAAAAGGATTTTAATAAACTAAGGAATGGAATATAAGTAAAATTTTAAAATTTTGATGTAAAGGTGGTGGTAAAATGTAAAATACAAAATAAGAAATAATATCAAAGGGTCTAAAATGCTCCTTTTTCAAACAGATGATGTAAATCATAAGTTCCTAGAAGAGGGAGTATATTGTATATATTAAATAAAGAGGAAAAAGCCGTATTAAAAACTATAATAAAAAATACAAGAATTGATTATTATAGAAAAAATAAGTATTTTTTTAGAGAGGAAACTATTGAGGATAAAGTATTATATGAAGAAAAACAAATCGAAGATGAAATTATGAAAAAAGATGATGCCCATATTCAAGCTTTTGAGCTTGAAAAAATTTTTACGGAAAAAAATATGTCTAAAATTGCCAAAGCACTAACTTATACAGATAAGCTAGTGCTTTATCTGTATTACATTGAAGAAAAAACGGATAAACAAATTGGAGAAATATTATTTATGGAAAGAGCAACTGTAAACAAAAAAAGATTAAGGGCTATTGAAAAAATGAAGAAAAAAGCACTTAAAAGAGGAGGAATTTAGATGTTTAATAACTATAATTTAACAGATGACGAAGTTATTGAAATTATTAATCAATATGAAAATTTAATAAACAAATATAGTAAATTACGTGCTGATAGTCAAATAGATGAAGATTTAAAAGGAGAAATAATAGAAAAAATATATAGAGTTTTAACAAAAAATAGGGAAAGATAAAAAATTAAAGAAAAATGTCTCACTCTTCAATTTTAATTCGTTTCTAATAACAGAAAGGAGAGTGAGACAATGTTGTATCAAAATTTAAAATCATATTTTAATAAAAAGAAAAAGCAGTGGATTGTAAAAAGACGAGTAATAGAATTTAAGAAAAAATTTATAAGGTTACAAAAAGAGAAAAATGAGGGTAAAAGAAAACACTCATTAAATTCGGCAAGTCTATAAAGTGTTAGCAAATAGTTAAGTGAAAAAAGGAGAAGTAAATGTCAAATCGAAAAAACGAGATTATAAATATGTACTTTGTAAAAAAAATGAAACCTGTATGTATTGCTAAAAAATTAAATATCAGCAAGAGTGCAGTAACTCAAGTGTTACAAAAAGATGAACGATATGTTAAAACAAAAAAAGATAGAATAATACAAAATCAAAAACAACACAAAGAAAAAACAAAAAAATATATAAAAAATGTAAGAAAAATCACACAATTTAAAAATAGTGCCGAAGATTTAATATTGAAAAATATGCACAATCAAGCAAGTGCTGAATTATCGCAACATAAAACTATGTCGAATATAGCATTTAGAAATTGGAACAAAAGTGCATATTCTTATAATGAAAGAAAAAGAAGATATGAGTTTAAAGAAGAATTAGGACGCAGTTATGGTGCGCCTAAATATATTAAAGTGGAGGTTTTATAATGGCAAGAGAATTATATAATTGGGATCAATTAAAAGCATATTCTATAATTGCATTACACAATTTAGAAAGTAAAAATATTAAAATAAATAAGCAAAATTTTGTTAGAGAGTTAGATACACTTCAAACAATGTATGGAAAAGAAGGGGCAATAGGGATTGCAAATAGATACTTAAATCAAACAAAATAAATATAAGAATAATATAGAGTATAAATATGGAAAAAGTGCAAATAATATAAAAGAGGTGATTATTATGTTTTTTGTAGATAAACAACATGAAGACTTTTATAATGATAAAATAAGAATACTACAACAGCATGGAAAAAACGATATATATTATCGTTCATTAATATATACTTTGGGAATATGTGAAGAGACTAGAAGAAATTTTGACCAAATATTTAATATTAATGAAGGGATAAATATAGATTCTTTACAAAGTAAATGGCAAACAACAACTTCACAAAAGGTAACAAGAATGGCTTTTAGTTTATTTAATGAATGTATGTATGAAAGTGAAGAAAAAATGGAAAAAGGAGAGAAATCACAATATTACAATCCAAGTGAAATATTTTGCTGTTCATATGCTCCATATTTTTACGAAGCCATAAAAATTCGTTATCCAGAATACACAAAATCAATAAATTATGAAAATCCTAAATCATATGAAATCATTAAAGAAAATCAGGATGAATCTTCTAATACAGGAATTTATATTAGAGGAAATGATGATGAAACGATAATGAAACAAAAAATGTTGTTAAATCAATATTGTAAAGATAATGATATAAAACATAAAATTATATATATTGATAAAGGTTTTAGTGCTAATGATAATAATAGACCTGGATTAAATAGAATGTTAGAAGATATAGAAAAGAAAAAGATAAATAAAATTATATTTAAGGACTTATCTAGGTTATCTAGGGATTATATTTTTTTTCTGGAATTTGAAGAAAAATGTAAAAATAAAGATATAGAGATTATTTCATTAGATAATGACTGGAAAAAAGATGTAGAAGAGCCTATATTAGAGGATATTATTAATATAATAGAAAATGATGAAATAAATCTATCTAGTATGAGTTAATATATATTAACAGAATCTTATAAGTATAATTAAAGAATTTGAGAGTATATTAAAATTTTAACAAAGATTGGAGCTGATTTAGATGATAAACCATGAAATAGAATCTAACAAGTTAAATAAAATAGATGAAAAAAGTTCCATACCAAAAAAAAATGAATATAAAGTTAAATTTGTATTTAAAGAAGATTCAAATGTAGATATAAATAATGTAATAAAAGAATGTTTTGTAACTCAAATAAGAACATTAAAATTGCAAAAAATCACCCAATAATATTAGAAAAATTGTTTATTTTTTGAAAACAATGTAGTATAATAATATTAGGGTGATTATTTTAGGGGGAGGAAAAATTGGAAAACCTTATACCACTAAGTAATCAAATGCTAGAAAAAACCTTCAAAGTTGCTATTTATATTAGATTATCAAGAGAGGATGGGGATAAAGAAGAAAGTTCAAGTGTAACGAATCAAAGAGATATTATTACCAGATTTATAAAAGAAAACAAAAATTTTGTAATAATAAATGAATATGTAGATGATGGATGGACAGGTACTAATTTTAATAGACCAGCATTTCAAAAAATGTTGAAAGACATTGAAAATGGAATGGTTGATACTGTAATAACAAAAGATTTATCAAGGTTAGGAAGGGACTATATAGATACAGGACACTATGTTCAAAGATATTTTCCAGAAAAAAATGTAAGATATATTGCTATATTAGATAATATAGATACTTTAGAAGATGCTGGAATGAACGATATGGCTCCTTTTAAATCAGTAGTTAATGATATGTATGTAAAAGATCTTTCTAAAAAGATAAGAAGTGCTTTAGAAGAAAGAAAGAAATTAGGAAATTTTTTAGGAGTAACAGCACCATATGGCTATATGAAAAATCCTGATAACAAATACCAGTTAATCATTAATGAAGAAGAAGCAAAAGTTGTAAGATATATATTTGATTTGTATTTACAAGGCAACGGTTTAACTAAAATTTCTCAAATTTTAACAGAAGAAGGAATACCAGTACCAGGAGCTTCCAGAGATATTGGAACAACTAGAAAAACGAAGTTATATAACTGTTGGAAACAAGGTACAGTTAGTAGAATATTAAAAAATCAAGTATATATAGGAAATTTAGAACAATTTAAAAGAAAAAAGTTAAATTATAAATCAAAAATACGAGTAACTGTACCAAAAGAAAAACGATATATGTGTGAAAACACACATGAACCAATTATAAGTAAAGAAAAGTTTAAAAAAGTACAAGAAATCATAAGCAACAATACATCTTTTAAATCAGGAACGAAACATGATTATTTATTTAAAGGATTATTGTATTGCGCTGATTGTGGAGCTAAATTATATTTAACATATTCAAATTATGCTTTAAAAAAATATGGTGAATATAGATATACAACAATTTGTTACACATATTCAAAATTATTTAAACAATGCTCAAGACATTCTAATAGTATTCCAATACTAGAAGGCTTATTAATTGCTAATATTAAAAAAGTATGCAGTTTATATATTAATCAAAACTTACAAGAAGAATTAGTACAGATAGCCGAAGAGGAGAACAAGAAAGCGAACTTTGAAAAAGATTATGCAAATAAAATAAAGAATTTAGAACAAAAACTTAATGATGTATCTATGTATATTAAAAATTTATATATAGATAAAGTAAAAGGAATAATTACAGAAAAAGATTTTATAGAATTACAAAAAAGTTTTGAAAATGAAAGACAAACTTATTTAAAGCAAAAAGAAGAATTAATTAAATTTACAACCAAAAAGGAAGTAGGAAAAAAAGACAGGGAAAAAATAAAAAAGCTTGCTAAGGAATTTGTTTCATTAGAAAAACCAACGAAAGAATTATTACAACAATTAATAGAAAAAATAACAATATCAGAAGAAAATGAAATAACAATTTATTTTAAATTTAAAGAACTAAATGATTTAAGTAGACTAGAAGAAAATAAAATGGAACAATGCAGAACTATTAATAAAAGAAATAAAAAAGCAAGTTAATATATGTATTTATGAATATGAAGTAGCTTAGATGTGAAAATATTTATTTTTTTATAAATATTTTTTTTACACACACATCGCTAGCTACTTCATATTTGAATTTATCTAAAGCATCCATAGCTTCTGGAACTAATTTTCTGTTACTATTGTTTGAATTTGCCATTGTTATTCACCTCCTGTTAATATTAACATTATCTAATTAGAAAAAAAGTTTTCTTTTTTTCTAAATATAGAGTGTGCAAAAAAATAAAATTTAATACAGAAAAAAATTGGAAATTTTTAATGTAATGTAAAAAAATAAAGAATAAAAAAACAAAAAAAATATAGACTAAATAAAAACAAAGTAGTAAAATATAAAGGTAGAAAAAAGTCGAATAAAGGGAGATGAAAAAATGTTATATTTAGTAGAATTAATAATAGCATTTTTGGTAATTATTATTGCACTAATAATATTAAGAAAAAAAGAACCAAAAAAATTCCTAAGAGTATTTGCAGCAATTTTACTAATATTAATGATTTCAACAGGGACAACATTTGCTTTAGAAAAACCTAAAATAGAAATAAAGGAAGAAAACTTAAAAGTTGAAGCTAAAACAGATACTCAATTAAAAATAGCAAAAACCAAATATCATTTTTTTGATGTAACGAAAAAAGTAGAAATAGAAGGAAATGTTGACTATAACACAATAGGAACTTATGAAATAACATATAAAATACCAACACTTTTTCGGAACATATAGACAAATTGAAACAATTGAAGTTGTTGATACAACACCTCCAGAAATAACATTAGAAGGTGAAGAAGAAGTTAATCAGTCATATTCAACAGAATTCCAAGAACCAGGATATACAGCAATAGACACATATGATGACAATATAACTGATAAAGTAATTGTTGAAAGAAAACAAGTTAGTGAAAATGAACTAGAAATAAACTATACTATATCTGACAATTCAGGAAACACGACAACAAAAACAAGAAAGGTACATATCATAGATGATATTCCACCTGTTATAACATTAAATGGAAAAGAAACAATGACATTAATAATTGGAAACCAATATGAAGAAAAAGGTGCAAAAGCGGTTGACGAAAAAGATGGGGATTTAACAGAAAATCTACAAATGGAAGGATCTGTTGATACTTCTAAAGAAGGAACATATGAAATTGTCTATAAAGTTTCTGACACAAAAGGAAATGAAGCTACTAAAAAAAGAGTTATAATAGTATTAGCTGAAGAAATAAAAGCAAGGACAGGAACAGATGGACAACCAGGAGTTATTTATTTAACATTTGATGATGGACCAAGTACAAATATTACACCTAAAATATTAGATATATTAAAAAGAAAAAATGTAAAAGCTACATTCTTTATTTTAAATTATGGAACAGAAGGCGAAGCCCTTGTAAAAAGAGAAGTAGCAGAAGGTCATACAGTTGGAATTCATGGATATTCTCATGACTATAAAACAATTTACCAATCAGTAGATGCTTATATGAACAATATTACTAAATTACAAGACAAAATAAAAGCATCTACAGGATATAATGCAACAATTACAAGATTTCCAGGAGGAAGTTCAAATACAATAAGTAGAAATTATTGCCAAGGAATAATGACAAGATTATGCAGAGAAGTACTAAATCGTGGATACAAATATTTTGATTGGAACGTATCATCTGGAGATGCAGGAGATGTAAGTACTTCCCAAGGAGTATATAATAGTGTAGTAAAAGGATTAAGTAAGTCAAAAGCAAATGTAGTATTAATGCATGACTTTAGTGGAAATACAAAAACATTAAATGCATTAGAATCTATTATAGATTATGGAATACAAAATGGATATACATTTAGTAATATTACAGAAAGTACACCAATGGTTACACATAGACCAAATAATTAATTATTTTATAAAAAAGAATTCATTGTTGAATTCTTTTTTATTTTAAATTTAAGATTTTACTAATATTGTAAAAAAAGCAAAAAGGGGGTATAATAGGAAAGAAAACAATTGAAAGGAAAAAACGAAAATGTATAAAATAATAGCAATAGATTTAGATGGAACAAGCTTAAATGGTTTTGGACAAATGACAATAAATACTAGAGAACATATTAAAGAAGCATCTAGGCGCGGAGTCGAAACAATAATTGCATCTGGGAGAAATATAAATGCAATAAAAGCAATTGCAGAAGAAATTGGAACAATAAATTATATTATCGCGGGAAATGGAGCAATAATATATGATTTTATAAAAAATGAAATTTTATATGAAAATTATATACCTAAGAAAAAAGCATTAGAAATAATAGATATTTGTGAAAAAAATAGTATATATTATAGTGTATATACTAACAGAACAATCATAACAAATTGTTTAAAATATAATGTTTTATATTATAATAAGGAAAATGAAAAAAAAGAAGATATCAAAAAAACACATATTACATTAACCGAAAATGTATATGATTATGTGAAAAATATGAATGAAGAAGTATTAAAAATATTTATATGTGATAAAGAAAAAACAATATTTAGATCGATATTAAAAAAATTCGAACAAGTGAAAAATATAGATATTTTAGACGTATCTCACATGTGCAGAAAAATGATAAAACAAGGAACACTAGATGTACCTATAGAATATTATTACACAGAAATATCGTCTACAGAAGTAGATAAATGGAATGCATTAGAAATTTTATTAAAAAAGTTTAAAATAAACAAACAAGATGTAATAGCTATAGGAGATAATATGAATGACAAAAAGATGATAAAAGAAGCGGGTCTTGGAGTAGCAATGGGAAATAGTGAACCATCAGTAAAAGAATTAGCAGATTATATAACAGATAGTAATGAACAAGAAGGTGTAGCAAAAACAATAGATAAATTTATTATAAATAATAATTAAAATAGAATTAAGGGGCAGAAAAGATGAGTGATAAAATTATTATAAAAGGGGCAAAAGTACACAATTTAAAAAATATAAATTTAGAAATACCAAGAAATAAACTTGTTGTATTTACGGGACTATCAGGTTCTGGAAAATCTTCACTCGCATTTGATACTTTATATGCAGAAGGGCAAAGAAGATATGTAGAAAGTTTATCTTCTTATGCAAGACAATTTTTAGGTATAATGGAAAAACCAGATGTGGAAAGAATAGAAGGATTATCACCAGCTATATCAATAGATCAAAAAACAACTTCAAAAAATCCTCGTTCTACAGTAGGTACAGTTACTGAAATATATGATTATATTCGTTTATTGTATGCACGAATAGGGATACCATATTGTCCTAATTGTGGTAAGAAAATAGAAAAACAATCTATAGATCAAATAGTAGATAAAGTTCTAACTCTTCCTGAAGGCATCAAAATTCAAGTTTTAGCACCAGTTGTAAGGGGAAGAAAAGGCGAGTATAAAAAGGAGCTAGAAGAATATAGAAAACAAGGATTTGTTAGAATAAGAATAGATAATGAAATTTATGACTTGTCAGATGAAATATCTATAGATAAAAAGAAAAAACATGAAATTGAATTAATTGTAGATAGATTAATAATAAAAGAGAACATAAGAAGTAGATTAACAGAGTCTATTGAAACAGCGCTAAAAGCAGCATCTAATTTGGTAGTAATTAGCATAAATCAAGGAAAAGATTTGAATTTAAGTAAATTTGGAGGAAGAACTAAAAAAGATGGTACAAGAGAGATCTTATTTAGTTCAAATTATGCATGTCCAGATTGCGGCTTTAGTTTTCCAGAATTTACACCAAGTATGTTTTCATTCAATAATCCATTTGGGGCATGTCCAGATTGTTTAGGAATTGGATATATTATGAAAATAGATGAAGATTTGATAATTCCAGACAAAGATAAAACATTATATGATGGAGTAAAAGCATTTGGTGCAAGTACTATGAAAAAAGGCGAAACAATGGCAAAAATGTATTTTGAATCTATTGCAAAACATTATGGTGTTGACATTACAAAACCAATAAAAAAACTACCAAGAGACTTTTTAGACAAGATATTATATGGAACAGATGAAGTAATTGATTTCAAATATGAAACAACTTATGGTGTAAGAACATTTAGTTCTACATTTGAAGGTGTAATTCCAACTTTGGAAAGAAGACATAATGAAACTAAATCTCAAGGTATGAGAGATTTTTACGAAATGTATATGAGTAATTTAGATTGCCCAACATGTAAAGGTTCAAGACTTAAAAAAGAAATTTTATCAATTAAAATTGGAGATAAAAATATAAATGAGTTAACAGATATGCCTATAAATAAAATCCAAGAATTCTTAAGAACAATAAACCTTACAGAAACAGAAAAAATGATATCAAATTTAATTTTAAAAGAAATTGATAAAAGATTACAATTTTTAATAGATGTAGGATTAGAATATTTAACACTATCAAGAAGCAGTGGAACTTTGTCAGGAGGAGAATCTCAAAGAATTAGGCTTGCAACTCAAATAGGATCTGGATTAACAGGAGTATTATATATTTTAGATGAACCAAGTATAGGGTTACATCAAAGAGATAATGATAAGTTGTTAACTACTCTAAAAAAGCTAAGAGATTTAGGAAACACTTTAATCGTAGTAGAACACGATGAAGATACAATGTATGCAGCTGATGAAATAATAGATATTGGACCAGGAGCTGGAGTACATGGCGGAAATGTTATGGCACAAGGTTCAGCAGAAGAAATAAAAAATGCTCCTAACTCTATTACAGGTGATTACTTAAGTGGAAGAAAGAAAATAGAAGTGCCTAAAAAGAGAAGAAAACCTATAAAAGGAAAATGTATAGAAGTAAAAGGAGCAACAGAACATAATTTAAAAAATATAGATGTAAAATTTCCATTGGGAGTATTTACATGTGTCACAGGAGTATCAGGTTCTGGAAAGTCAACTTTAGTTAATGAAATTTTATATAAACAAATAGCACAAAAAATAAATAAATCAAATGAAAAACCAGGAAAATGTAAAGAGATATTAGGACTAGAAAATATAGATAAAATAGTAAATATAGATCAATCACCAATAGGAAGAACTCCTAGGAGTAACCCAGCGACATATACAGGAGTTTTTGATGAAATACGTACAATATTTGCAGAAACAAATGAAGCAAAACTAAGAGGATATGAAAAGGGAAGATTTAGTTTTAATGTTCCTGGAGGCAGATGTGAAAGTTGCCAAGGAGATGGTGTTCATAAAATAGAAATGCATTTTTTACCAGATGTGTATGTACCTTGTGAAGTGTGTAAAGGAAAAAGATATAATTATGAAACATTAGAAATAAAATTTAAGGGGAAAAACATATCAGATGTACTTGATATGACTGTAGAAGAAGCATTAGAATTTTTTGATAAAATACCTAAAATTAAAAATAAAATACAAACTTTAAATGATGTTGGACTAGGATATATAAAACTTGGACAATCTTCTACAACCTTATCTGGAGGAGAAGCACAAAGAGTAAAACTTGCAACCGAACTTTCTAAAAGAGCAACAGGAAAAACTTTGTATATTTTAGATGAACCAACAACAGGACTTCATATAGCAGATGTTCATAAATTAATAAATATATTACAAAGATTAGTTGATAGTGGAAATACTATAATTGTAATAGAACATAATTTAGATTTAATAAAAACTTGTGATCACATAATAGATTTGGGTCCAGAAGGTGGAGAAAAAGGTGGAGAAGTAATTGCAATTGGAACTCCTGAACAATTGACTAAAAATGAAAGAAGTTACACAGGAAAATTTTTGAAAAAGTATTTGGAATAGAAGCGTAATTTATACGCTTCTATATTTTAATTCCTCAAGAATATCAGTATAAGAAGTAATAGGTATAGCCCCTTGCTTAATTAAGTCATTAGTACCTTCTGAAGTAGTAGAATTTATATTTCCGTGGTACTGAAAAAACTTCTTTACCTTGTTCTAAAGCAAAATTTGCGGTAATTAGAGAACCACCTTTAGATTTAGATTCTACAACTACTATACCTTTAGAAATGCCACTTATGATCCTATTTCTAGCAGGAAAATTCAATTTTAAGGGACTCGTTTTTAAAGGATACTCAGAGATAATGGCACCATTTAAATTTAAAATTTTATTTTCTAAATATAGATTCTCTTTAGGATAAACAACGTCTAAACCACAACCTAAAACAGCAGTTGTTAATCCATTTGCTGAAATAGCTCCTAAATGAGAAAAAGTATCAATTCCTCTAGCTAGACCACTTACAATATTTATATTATTAATTGCTAAATCATGTGATATTTTTTGCGCAACTTCTCTTCCATATAAAGAACAATCTCTGCATCCTACCATACCTATACATGTTTTATTAAAGACAGATTTATTTCCTTTAATATATAAGAAAATTGGTGGATCATATATTTGTTTAAGCAAATAAGGATAATCTTGGTCCAAAATACTTATAATATCAATTTTATTTGATGTTATATATTTTAAATGTGCTTTTACAGATTTTTTTTTTCTTGATCTAATATATCATAGATAATTTTCAAATTAATATTAGGAACTTGTAACAATTCACTACTCGAAGCATTAAAAATATTTTTGATAGATTTAAAAGTATTTATAAGATTAAAAAAAATCACATGATTTAAACCATTAATTAATGAAAGCCAAATTTTGTAAAAAATTTCTTCTATTAAAATCAACTCCTTTAAAAAAGGACAAAGAATAGATATAAAAACCTATTTCTTTGCCCTCAATAAGTAAACAAATTATAACATTTAATTTTTAAATTTTCAATATTATGGTATAAGTTTTTTTCGTATGCCTAATCCATCTCCTTCATTAACTAAAGTCTCAACAATATGAGTTGTATTTTCATTAGAATTATTAATTGCTAAAGAATCGATAAATTTTGATTTTTTTTCGTCTAATAGATTATTTTTATGTGAAGCATCAATTTTCTTTACTTCTGTTGATTTATTAAACAAATTCTTTATAAAGGAAACAAATTTTTTAATAAATTTCATCTTTCTTTTTCTCCTTCTACAATTATTTTTCCAGAGCTTTTTGATAAATTTTCAATTACTTCTTTGCTAGATTCCCAAGGTTTATTTCCTCCTAAAAGTTGCAGATCTGATTTATAAATTTCAAATTGCTGCTCAAAATCTTTTTGTGAATATTCAACCATTTTTCCTTGTGACTTATCAGCTATATAAAATTTTTTACCTATTTTTCCTAAATCAATATATACATAAACAATTGGCTTTTTTAAATCATCATCTTTATCATAAACTCTATTTACAACACATTTATTAAATTTTAAATAACTACTATTTAAGAGATTTTCACTTAAAATACTTATAGTAGAATTTTGACATGTAGCAAATTCAGGACATGTTTCAGCAAGAAGAGAAAATTGCTGTCTAATATTTTCTTCTGGATTATTTATATTGGCTTCATTAATTGATTTTGAACTTTCTAATAATTTTATTACTGGGAAAATTCCATCTTTATCTGCGAGTCCTACACTTGCAAATAATGCTCTTAAATTTTTCTCATCTAAACCAAGAGTTACATCTTTAAGAGAATCATCATTTTTGTGAGAATTGTGGTCATTTCCATTTATATCTATATCATTTTTTCGTGCTTGTTCATAACTTATACAGAAATTATATGGTTTTGCACCAAATCGATGATCTGTTAAGTTCCAAGTTGGATCTAAAATTGTACTTCCTTTTATAAATTCACCATTTTCAATAGGCAGTTCAATATTTTTTATTTTTAAAAAAGCATGTTTTTTAGAACTTACAATTTCACTCTCTATTCCAACTTTACTTAAGATATATTGTTCTAATGGAGCAATACCATTACATATGCCATAACCAGAAACGATTATTTTCCACAAAGCTCTGCAATCTGAAGGATTAAATACTTCTGTATCTTTATCAGGTGTGTAGCTTATTTTTTTACCAATAGCATTATCTATAACAGCTAGTTTTTGTAATTGAGAATACGTAGGATCTAAACTATTAATTAAAGAAGAAATCCATTCTTCTGCCTCTTTATATTCACTGGTACTTGAAGCAAAATATGAAACATTATTTAATATGTTAATTACCTGTAAATCAGGGCAAATATCACATAATTGTAAAAATCTTGCTTTCTGTTTTTCTGTAAATTCTATAGGGTTTACAGAAAGTAAATTATCTAGACCACGATAATCTTCTAAATTTCTATTTAAATCTAAAATTATTTTACCATCAAAATCTCTAGTTTCTAACTGCAAGGCAATCTGCAAGTTTTCAGGAAAATTAGATATGTCGATAGATTTTTTAACATCAGGTTTTAAAGTAGCTAAAATTTCTTTTTTTTCATTAAAAGGTAAATCTAAATCATGTAAAATTGATACAAAATCTTTTTGGTTTTCAGGAGATAGTTTCATAATAATTTCATATGGACGAATATCATTTTCAACACAAAAAGATTTATGATTTACAAGAAAATCCCCTAAATCATTAACATCCAAAGAAGATATTATGTCGATTTGATTATTTGATAATAAAAGAGGTTCTTTTAATAACATCCTTATTCTTTCTTTTGGACTTAATGTGACAATAATTTTCGCCTTCAAATATGGTTGCAATATAATTTCTTCTAATATATCTAACTTTACTTTTTCAGAACTAATGTTTTTTACTAATTCTGTAATTTCATAGTCTTTTAAATGTAATATTTCAAGAGTTAAATAAGTATTAGTTGCTATTTTAGCTTTAGATTCATCACTTAAATTTTGTATCATATCTAAAATTTCTTTTGAAGAAAACCTAGACATAATATTTTCATCTTTCAGTAATCTAAATTTTATATTTTCATCAGAAATAAATTTAAATATTAAAGCTGATTCAACTGAACCAAGATTTTGAAAATAAGGGTATTTAAATAAAGCTAGTTTTTCTGAATCATTTAAAAAATCTCGAATCAATTCAAAAACATTTACTATAGTTACATTATAATTAGTTAATAACAAATTAGGATCAGAAAGTATACTTAGTTTATCATCAGATTTTTCTAGTAAATTTCTTAAATCTTGAAAATTCATTATTCCTCCTTTTGTACAAATATTTAATAGAATTTATTATTTTAATATTAACATATATTAAAAAAAAAGAAAACTACTTATAAAGAAAAATATAAATAATTATTATAAATAAGAATAATTAAAAGAAACAAACATATAATTAATCAAAAAGATAAAAGAGGTATTTTTAATGATAGTGTTAAATAAAAAAAGAATTTTATTAATTACGTTAGGAATATTTTTATCAATATTTGTTTTTTTATTAAGCAATTCAAATAATGAAATACAAAAAAAATATATAGCTACAGTAAGTTTACCTGTTTCAGGAAAAACAATAATAATAGATGCAGGACATGGAATTCCAGATGAAGGAGCAGAAAGCACTAATGGCATAGCAGAAGCGGAAATAAATTTAAAAATAGCATTAAAATTACAAAATTTATTAGAGCAAAGTGGAACAACAACTATACTTACTCGCTCTGATGAAAATGCAATTTATGATATAGATAGTAAAACATTAAAAGAAAAGAAAATATCAGACATAAGAAATAGAGTAAAAATAGGAAATGAAAGTGAAGCAGATATATTTGTGTCTATTCACTTAAATAAAATACCACAATCTCAATATGATGGATGGCAAACTTTCTACAAGGAAGGAAATCAAGAAGGAGCCAAACTTGCAAAATCAATACAAACAAATTTAAATGAAACAATTCAAAGAGAAAATAACAGAGTACCTAAAACGATTGATAATGTTTATATTATTAAGCATATAGAAATACCAACAACAATAGTAGAATGTGGTTTTTTATCTAACCCTGAAGAAGAAAAATTATTACTTGAAGATGAATACCAAAATAAACTTGCTTGGGGTATATATAATGGAATAATTGATTATTTTTACGAATAATTATTATAAATTAAAGAAAATATAAAATACACTTAATAAATTTTTATTATTTAAGTGTATTTTATATTTTAGAAATTTTATTATAGTCTTGAAAAATTGTAAAAAATGATATATAATACATTGCTAATTTAGGAAGTAAAAAAGGAGAAACCAATGCTTATAAATAAAACTTTATCTCAAGAAATATATGATGCAGTTGGAGAAGACTGCCTAAAAGAAGCAAAAAAATTTATAACTGAAGGAAGAGTAAATATTACAAAAAGTGACTATCAAAACCCTGATAACTTTAGTTTGAAAGCTATAATTGAAGATGATTTTGGTGAACAAGAAATAAATATAGATGTAAAAAATGGTGAACTTGAAGTAGCCTCTTGTGAATGTGAAGCATATAAAACATATTATAGTGCATGTAATCATATAGTAGCAGCATTAATAAAATTTGAACAAACCAAATTTTGGGAAAATAATTATCAAGAAGTTTCAAGTATTGTAAATGGACAAAAAAAGGCAGATAAATTTAAATATAAAAGCTTTACTAATTTAATAAATTCATTTTATAATGATGAATTAGAAGAATTTGATAATGATGATATAGTTAAACTCTCTGATAAAGATAAAATAAAAATAGAAACAAAAATAGAATATGATAAATTTACAAATGAAATGAAGTTAGAATTTAGATTAGGAAGAAACAGAATGTATAAAATAAAGGATCTAACAGAATTTTATACTAAAGTAACAAACAATGAATATGCAAAATATGGAGAAAAATTAGAATTTTTACATAATAGACAAAATTTCGATGAATCATCTAAAGAAATTCTAGAGTTTATTTTAAGATATGCAGAAATAATGAAATATTCTAATTCGAGCGACAGATATGGATATAATATACCATCAACAATAAATAAAGAAGTTATAATAATTGGAGAAAGCACTATAGATGAGATTTTTGATATACTTAAAAATAAAAAAGTTGCATTTAGCTATGATTACATTAACACTAATATAGAATTTATAGAGGAAAATCCAGAAATTAAATTTGAGTTAACAAAAATAAATGAAAAAGAATTTACTTTAAAGCCGAATATAGATGTATTTAAAATAGCAATATTTAAAGGAAAAAAGTATGTATATTTATTAAATTCAAATAGATTATATAGATGTAACAAAAAATTTGCAAATTCTGTACTTAAAGTATTGCTAGCCTTTAGAGAAAACTATACAAGTGAAATGCTATTTAGAAAAGAAGATTTAAGAGATTTCTTCTCGATAATAAAACCAAAAATAGGAAATTCTATAAAAGTAAAAGGAATATCTGAGGAAGAACTAGAGCAATATAAACCTCAGGAACTCGCAGTAAAAGTATATTTAGATTTTGATGAAAATAATTATTTAGTCGCAGACATAAAATTTTGTTATGGAGATCAAGAATTCAACCCATTACAAGATAATATAAAGATAAATACTTTAAGAAATGAACTAGAAGAAAATAAAACTTTAAACATATTTAAAAGAACGGGATTTATGTTAGATATAAATAACTTAAGGCTAATTTTACCAAATGATGAGCAAATATATGAATTCTTATCTGAAGACATAAATTTATATATGCAAAAGTTTGAAGTATTAGTTACAGATAATTTTAAAACAAAAGAAATAAGAGCCCCTAAACTAGGACCAATAGGAATAAAAATAGAAAATAATTTATTAAATATAGATTTAAGTAAATTAAATATTTCCAAAGAAGAAATACAAGAAATAATGGAAAAGTATAGTCAAAAGAAAAGATTTCATAGACTAAAAGACGGAACATTTTTGAACTTGATAGAAAATGAAGATATTGAATTTTTGGACAAACTTTCTTCTGGAATGGATATAAATTATAAGCAATTAGAAAATGAAGTAATAAAACTTCCAGTAAATAGATCATTATATTTAAATGAACTTTTAAAAAGATTTAATAATACTAAAATAAACAAAAATAGTGAATATAAAAAAATAGTAGATGATTTAGAAAAGGGAAGAGTAACTGATGATATAAAAGTTCCAGATAGTATGAAAAGTATATTAAGGGACTACCAAAATATAGGTTATACTTGGCTTAGAACACTAGATGATTATAAATTTGGTGGAATTTTAGCAGATGATATGGGACTAGGTAAAACAATACAAATTTTAGCAATGATTTTAGACTACATTGAAAAAAATCCTGCAAAGAGGAAAACAAGTATTGTAGTATCACCAAGTTCTCTTGCTTTAAATTGGTTTGCAGAAGCTAAGAAATTTACTCCTAATATAAAAGTAAAAGTAGTATCTGGAAATGTAAATGAAAGAAATAAAATAATATCAGAATTAGAAAGTAATGATATTATAATTACATCATATGATTTATTAAAAAGAGATATAGAAAAGTACAAAGAAAAAAATTATGAATTTAAATACATAATAGCAGATGAAGCACAATATTTAAAAAACTATAATACTCAAAATGCAAAAGCAATAAAAATCCTTAAAGGTGAAACAAGATTTGCTTTAACAGGAACTCCAATTGAAAATTCATTATCAGAACTTTGGTCGATATTTGATTATATTATGCCAGGATATCTATTCCAATATAAAAAATTTAAAACATTGTTTGAACTACCAATTGTAAGAGATGAAAATAAAGATGCTATAGCAAAATTGAAAATGCTTATTGAACCATTTATTTTAAGAAGAACAAAAAAGGAAGTATTAACAGAACTTCCAGAAAAAACAATTACAATATTAAATAATAATATGGAAGAAGAACAAGAAAAAATTTATATGTCATATTTGGTAAAAGCAAAACAAGATGTAGCGGAAGAGATAAATATAAAAGGATTTGAGAGAAGTCAGATGATGATACTTACAGCATTAACAAGATTAAGACAAATTTGCTGCCATCCAAAACTATTTATAGATGGATATGAAGGAGAAAGTAGTAAACTTTCTCAATGTATGGAAATAATAGAAGATGCAATAGGGGCTGGACATAGAATATTATTATTTTCAGGATATACTTCAATGTTTGATATAATACAACATGAACTAGATGCTAAAAATATAAAATATTTTAAATTAACAGGGGCAACAAAGGTAAGTGAAAGAATTACACTTGTTGATGAATTTAATCAAAATAAAGATATAAAAATATTCTTGATATCTCTAAAAGCAGGAGGCACGGGATTAAATTTAACTGGAGCAGATATGGTAATTCATTATGATCCATGGTGGAATCAGTCAGCTGAAAATCAAGCAACAGATAGAGCATATAGAATAGGACAAAAAAATAATGTTCAAGTATACAAACTTATTACTAATAATTCTATTGAAGAAAAAATTTATGAACTTCAACAGAAAAAAGAGCACCTGATAGATGGAGTATTATCAAATAAGACTTCATTTATAAGTAATTTTACAAAGGAAGAAATACTAAAATTATTTGAATAAAAGTTTTTATAAAAAACTTGCCAAATGATAAAAAAATATATATAATAAAAAGACATAATAAAAAATAAAAAGGAGGAGCATTATGGAAGTAAAAGTTTTAGGAAAAGAAATAAAAGTTACAGAAGCTATAAATAATTATGTGGAAAAAAAATTAGAAAGAATCGATAAATACTTTGAAAATGCTAAGGCTGAAGTTACAATCAGAACTGAAAAAAATGAACAAATTGCAGAAGTATCTGTAATAGCAAATGGAGAAAAATATAGAGCTGAAGCTGAAGAAAGAGATTTATATGCATCTTTAGATAGAGTTGCAGATATATTAGAAGGACAAATAAGAAAAACTAAAACTAAAAAAGAAAAAATGATAAGAGAAGGTTCTTTAAAAGATTTTCACAAAGAATCTGATGCTGAAAACGAAATAAAAGATGAAATACTAAAATACGGATATTATGAAATAAAACCACTTACTCCAGAAGATGCAATGCTAAAATTACAAGAAAGACCAACACACAATTTTATGCCATTTATAAACATTGATACAAATAAAGTATGTGTAATTTATAAACTAAAAGATACTAAAAATTATGGAATAGTTGAACCAGAAGCATAGAAAAAAAGACCTAATTAAATTGTAATTTAATTAGGTCTTTTTTATTATTTACGAAGATAAACTAATTCTAATTTTATCTAAAAAGTTGACTAAACTAAAAAAAAATGGTATAAATAAATATATGACATTTTTATGGCCCCTTGGTCAAGAGGTTAAGACGTGGCCCTCTCAAGGCCAAATCATGGGTTCGATTCCCGTAGGGGTCACCAATATACCAAAACATTAAAGTAGAAAGGACAGACCTATTCTACTTTTATTTTGTAAGAGGAGGAAAAATCGGTATAAACTATGGAAGAAAATATAGAAAAAGAAAATAGTAAAATTGCAAGAAACAGAATAATTGAAAACATGATTATAGCAGCGGTAATAGCAATATATTTTATACTAATTAATGTTGCATATTTTAAATTAGGAGAAATTATAATTTCAAATATAATAAAAATAATCAGTTTGGTATTTCTATTTTTAAGCATAATAATATTTGAAATTGCTTATCATAAAGATAGTGGGAAATTAGCTATAAATGGAATTGAAGTATTAGTTTTAGCAATTCATGAACTAACAATCTGGCAAGAAATAAAGAAATTTGATATATCATTTGATAAATTTATTTTATTTTCAGGATGTATTTTTGTAATATATTATATTATAAAATCAATATTAATTTTTACCAAAGAAAGAAGAAAATATTTAAAAAGTTTAAGTGATATTCATGAAATAGTCAAAGAAGAACCTGTGAAAAAAGAAGCTAAAAAAAGAAAACATAAAGAAACAACAGAAAAATAGATACTTTTACTAGACTTTATTATAAAAATATGATAAAATAATAAAAGATTTTAAATGGAGGATATGAATTATGAGATTAATAAATATTGGTTTTGGAAACACTGTTTCGGCAGATAAAATAGTTGCTATAGTAAGTCCTGATTCAGCTCCAATAAAAAGAATGGTACAAGAAGCTAAAGACAATGGTACTGCAATAGATGCAACTTTTGGAAGAAAGACAAGGGCAGTTTTAATAATGGATTCGGATCATATAGTTTTATCAGCAGTTCAAGCTGAAACAATAGCTGGAAGACTAGATAATAATATAGAACAAGAATAAAAAATTTATAGAAAGGAGCATATAATATATTTATAGATATATTATAGATAATATTTATGATAGTAAAACCAACAGTTAATGAACTTTTAGAACATGCAGAAAATCGTTTCGCATTAGTAATTGCAACATCAAGAAGAGCAAGACAGATAGCAAATGGAGATAAAACATTAACAGAAGTAGAAGAAGAATCTCCAGTAACTCTTGCAGCAAATGAAATTAACGAAGGAAAAGTAGAGATTAATAATTAAATAGAATTTGAGGTAATAAAATGAAAAGAAAAGATATAATTTCAATAACAGGTGATTTGGCAAGCGGACAAAGCACAATAGCAAAAATGCTATCTGATGATTTAAACTATGATTTATATAGAAATGGTGCATATTTTAGAAAATTAGCAATTGAACACAATATGTCTGTTACAGAATTTGGAGAATATGTAGAAAAACATCCAGATATAGACACACAAATTGAAAAAAGTGCAACTGAATATGCAAAAACACATCAAAATATAGTAATAGATGCAAAACTAGGATGGTATGCGGTTCCAGAATCATTTAAAGTATATTTAAAAGTAGATATAGATGTGGCAGCTAAAAGGGCATTTGAAGATACTGCTAGAAAAGCATCAGAGAATTTGCCTACTATAGAGGCACAAAAAGAAGACATGATAAGAAGAACACACAATGATTTAGAAAGATATAAAAATTTATATGGAGTAGTAAGGAATGATATGGCAAATTATGATTTTGTATTAGATACAAGCAAACTAACTCCAGAACAAGTATTAAACGAAATAAAAAAAGCATATGAAACATGGAAAAATACTTAAAGACATAATAATGTAATAAAAATGTTACAAAAATGTAAAATTAAAATTACTTACAACTATTGATTAATTCTATTTTTTGTAGTATAAAGATAATAAAGTATTTTATTTAATACAAAGGAGGAGAAAGATGGCAGAATTAGAAGAAAATAAAGACGGAGTTTTTGGTGGAATAGAGTTTGGAGATGGTAACGCAGATAAGAGCATAAGTAACCCTTATTTTGAAGGCGAAATTGAAGAACCAGTAATAGAAGAAGCATCTAGCGGAGAAGCAAGTGGTGTATTTGGAAACTTTTCTACAGGAGAAAAACCAGAAGAAGAAAAATTTGCACCAATTGAAAAAGAAAAAGCTATTACAAAACAAGGATTATGGAGCAAAATTAAAGCTTTCTTATTCCAAGAAATTGACTTGACAAAACCTATAAAAATAGAATTAACTCCATATCAACAAAAAGTTGAAAATGAAATAAATGATTTCTTACATCAAGAAATTACATTTAAAGGAATAGCTAACTTTTTTAAAGGAAAAAAATAAGAATTATAAAAATCCGACTTAACTAAGAGTCGGATTTTTTATAAAATATAGTAAAAACCTAATTAGCTAGAAAATAACAATTTAAATATAACAATTTAATACAATAAAAATATTATTTTAGTTTTTCGACAATTTTCGATGGATTTTTTATTTTAGAGATGTTAAAATTGCGTTAATTAGAAGAATTTTAAATTATAATTGTTCAAATCAATATTTCTAAATATAAAAAATCTATATTAGGAGGAGTAATGTATGAGTAGTTTAAGAAAAATTAATAATGATATTTTAAAGGATTGGTTAATTTTTAGGGAAAATAGTATAAATAATTCATATAAAGATGAGGAGAAATATAATATTTGTTTAGATGAAATTTACAAAAGAATTCTTGAGAAAATTCCTAAAAAAGAGAAAGAAATAATAAAAAAAGACTTTAAATTAATAGATGAAGAGATATTAAAATTTTATGTTTATACAGAAGAAAAATTTTATAGAAATGGATTTTGTGATGGAATCAATTTAATGGTTGGTTCTTTAGAAAGTAATAAGTAAAATAATAAGGAAAGAAATATTTTTTATTTCTTTCCTTATAAAAGTTATCTGGAAATTATTAGCAACATCCACCTCTATTTCCACCACCACAGCAGCATATTAAAAGGATAAGGATTATAATCCAGCTACAATTGTCACCAAATCCGAAACCACATCCACATCCGCCTCTATTTTCTGGCATAATATAAACACCTCCTTTCTAAAATTCAAATATAATTAAGTATTATTAACAGTTAGGACCTGAACCGCAGTCATTATTACAACATTTGTTGCCACATCCACCACAGAAAAGAAGTAAGAAAAGAATAATGAACCAAAGAATTTCATCATTATTACAACACATGATAAAAAAACCTCCTTGTTAAAAATTTTAGTTCTGCTTATATTTAAAGTATCTTTTGTATTTCTATATAATATGAATTTAAAAATTTTGTGTTACAGCAGTTGAAAAGCTAATTTATTAATGATATAATTTTTTTAAAAGTTGAATAAAAACAAAATGGAGGCTATATATGGGAAATATAGTGTTATTAGATGAACTTACTATAAACAAAATTGCTGCTGGTGAAGTTATAGAAAGACCAGCATCTGTAATTAAAGAAATAGTCGAAAATTCAATAGATGCTGGAGCAAAAAATATTACAATAGAAATAAAAAATGGTGGAATCTCATTTATTAGAATTACAGACAATGGAAAGGGAATTGCAAAAGACGATGTTGAACTTGCATTTGCAAGACATGCAACAAGTAAAATTAGGTCTGCTGATGATCTTAATTCTGTAAAAACTATGGGGTTCAGAGGTGAAGCTTTAGCAAGCATAGCTGCTATTTCAAACGTAGAACTAGTAACAAAAACAGAAGATGAAGATATAGGAACTAGAATAGTCGTAGAAGGAGAGAAAATTTTATCAATAGATGAAATTAGTTATTCAAAAGGTACAACTATTACTGTAAGAAATCTATTTTTTAACACACCTGTTAGATATAAATTTTTAAAAAAAGACTTTACAGAATCAGGATATATTGAAGATGTAGTTACAAGAATTGCTTTAATTCATCCTGAAATTTCCATAAAACTTATTAATACAGGGAAAACAATAATTCAAACAAATGGAAATGGTAATATAAAGGATGTAATTTATTCTATATATGGAAAAGATATAGCTAATAATTTATTAGATGTAAATTATGAATATGAATATATAAAGATAAGCGGAGTTATAGGAAAACCAGAAATTGCTAGATCAAATAGAACAAATCAAATATTTTTTGTAAATGAAAGATATGTAAAAGATAAAACTTTATCTACAGCGGTAGATCAAGCATTCAAAGGAATGATTCCTATTGGAAAATTTCCATTCCTAATTTTAAATTTAGATATAGTTCCTTCAAAAATAGATGTAAATGTTCACCCAGCAAAACTAGAAATAAGATTTGCAGAAGAAGACATAGCTTTTAAAGCAATGTACCATGCTGTAAAAGATACTTTACTTACAGGGGGATTTATTTCTGAGAGAGAAAAAATATTTGAAATTAAAGAGGCAAATAAAGATGCATTCAAAATTCCAAATATAGAAGAAAAAATAAAACAAACTTATTCTATTTCTAACTCTAACTCTAATAAAATAGAAAGTGGATTTGGACTTCCAAATAAAGAAGATTTTAAAAAAGAGGAAATTAAAGTTGCTCCAGAAATACCAAAGGATGCATCTGAAGGTGAGATTGGAAAAGCAATAGGAGCAATGCAAGATAATATTGATAAAACAATTGAAAAAATAAAACAAGCTTTTGCAGGAAGTGCTTTAATACAAGAAGAAACACAATCTATACCACAAGAAAAAGAAGAAACTAAAAGATTAAATTTTATAACAGAAAACTATGAAGAAGAATCTAAGGAAGAAATAGAAAATAAACCGCAAATAGAAGAAGAACAAAAATTAGATGAAAACAATGACATAAATTCAGAACCTGAAGAAGAAATTCCTACAGATCAAAAAGATAATTTAGAAGAAGAATTTGAAAATAAAGAAGAAATAGTACAATCTACAAATGAACTTGAAATAACAAATGAAAACAACTTAGAAGAAAAAACAGAGAGTGAGAATGAAGTAGAAAATATAGATAAAGACACAGAAAATCCAGAAACAATTATAAATGAAGAACCAAAAGAAGATAATGAAGAATATGCAGAAAACATAGAAGAGAATCAATATCAAGAAAAAGAAGAACAAACAGAAAATGATATACCAGAAACAAACGAATCAGAAGAAGATATACAAGAAGAAAACAAAGATACAGAACAATTAGGTAAGAATAAATTATCATTTGAAACAATGTATAGAGAACTATTTGGAAAAGAACCTTATGGTGGACGACTTCAAGTTGAAAAAAAGAAAGAAGAAGACGAATTCTACGATATAGATACTGACATGAAAGATAGTAATGTATCATTATTTGAAGGAAATGAAAAATATAAAAAACCTACATATAAATTTATAGGTATAGCATTTAATACATATATTATTTTAGAAATAAATAGCGATATATATATTATGGATCAACATGCAGCTCATGAAAGAATTATGTATGAAAAAGTAAAGAAAAATTTCTTTTCTGATGTAAATAAAGATTCACAACTACTATTATTACCAGATATAATTACATTAACACACAAAGAAATGGATATTGCTAAAGAAAACTTTGATTTATTCAGAAAAGCAGGATTTGTTGTAGAACAATTTGATGAAAACTCAGTTAAATTATCTGGTGTTCCCGAAATATGTATAGATTTAGATACACAAGAATTATTCAGAGAGACTCTAGATGAAATAAATACAGTTGCAAGAACTGCAAAACAAGAAAAAGAAGAAAAATTTATTGCTACAGTTGCTTGTAAAGCAGCAGTAAAAGCTAATATGTGTTTAACTAAAGAAGAAGTAGATAGTTTAATGACAAAACTTTTGGAACTTCCAAATCCATTTACTTGTCCTCATGGAAGACCAACAGCAATTAAGATGTCTAAATATGAACTTGAAAAGAAGTTCTCAAGAAGATAGGAATAATTAACTCTGTAATGGATAAAATCTATTACAGAGTTTTCTATTGAAAAATAGGCTAATATATTGTATAATAGATATTGTAATATATGGGGGTGTAATGGTTTCGACATTATACCAGAAGTAAAAATAGCGAGTAGTGGATGGTCGCTTCGGCCACTATAAAAAAGCGAAATAAAAATAAACGCTGATAATAAAGAATTAGCATTTGCTGCCTAATTGCAGCAACGCCTTGTTTTATGTGCCTACGCATAAAATAAAGGTGTCAAACTAGTAGGAAACGAATCTATCAATTGCTTTGGTGATAGAGGGTAATTAAAAGCTATATTTAAATTAAGCACGTTTATTTGCGTAATTTAAATGAATATAAATAGTAAACTGCACTCGGAGAAGTTTTTGTGGAAAGTATAATGGACAGGAGTTCAAATCTCCTCACCTCCACCAAAAATAAGAAATCCTAAAATACTTATTATAGTAATTTAGGATTTTTATTTATACATATAAAGTTTTATTGTTACTATAAATTACATAACCAGGTTTACTTCCATTAGGCTTCTTAACAAAAGAAACTTTACAATAATCTACAGGAACATTAGAAGAAGCTCTTGCTTTACTATGTTTTGCCGCAATTTTAGCAACTTCAATTAAAATTTCACTTGGAACAATTTCTCCAGGATTTGTTTTTAAAATAACATGACTTCCATGAATATCTTTGGTATGAAACCAAAGATCATTTTTATTAGCATATTTACAAGTTAAATAATCATTTTCCTTATTATTTCTTCCAACTAAAATAGTATAGCCATCTACTACATATTTTCTAGGATTAAAAGAAACATATTTATTTTTGGTTAATGGTTTAGATTTTTTAGATTTGTTTTTAGACTGCTTTTTTGTTTTTAATTTTTCTGCAAAAATAACACTTTCGGAGATTTCCTCATAAACTTCTTCTATATCTTGAATATCTTTTGATGCATCTAATTCATATATAACACTTTCAATATAATTTATATCTTGAATAGTTTCCTTTTTTTGAATATTTACAACTTCTAAAGCATTTTTAAGTTTTGAATATTTTTTAAAGTATTTTTTTGCATTATAAGAAGGTACATATTTTTTATCAAGAGGAATAGTAATCAATTCATTATTATTATAATAATTTTCAACCTCAATACTTTCTATATTTTTATTAGGAATCTTATATAAATTAGAAGTGATTAATTCCCCATAAAGCCTATATTTATCCATGTTTTCACATTCAGTAAGTTTTTTATCAATATTAACTAATCTTTTCTCATATTTTTTTAAGATAGATAAAATTAAACTTAACAAACTATTTTTATAATTTTTGAATAATTCATTTGTTTCTTTTTCATAATAAAAGTCGTCAAGTATGAAGTTTATATGAAAATTATCAAAAGAGTTTTTCGAAGTATATAAATAATAATCTTTTTTATCATTTGTAAAGTAAACATCTACATTTGATAAAGTTAAAATTTCATTGATTTTATTAAAAACAATATTTAAAGAACTTTTTGATATATCTGTTATATTAAGATCTTTAACAAGATTTTGTATAAATGAAACACTAAATCCATTAAAAGTATTTGAAATCGCATTAGAAATTATAGAAATATCAATATTTAATTTTTCGGGATTATTTACAATACTATTTAAATATTTTGTAATAAAAGGTGTTATTTTTAGATAAAAATCTTCGAAATTTTTTAACTCTAGAAAACTATATTTTTGAGATGTGGGAAAAATATACCTAGAAGTAGGATAGACATCTCTATTAGAATTATCTTCTATACTAGTATGTCTCATACTATCAATAATAACATTATTTTCACTTGTTAAAATAATGTTAGAATGTTTTCCCATAAGTTCAACAATAAGTTTTTTTATAATAGGCTTATCAGGATTCTCGTTATTTTCTAGATTAATAAATACAATACGTTCTAAATCAATTGTATAAATATCTTTTATTTTATAACCTATTAAATGTTTTCTTAGCAACATACAAAAATTAGGTGCAGTACTTGGATTTTTTTGATCATGGGTTGATAAGTGCAATCTACAATTATTTGAAGAAATACATAAAGTTAAGGCAATATTTTTTTCTTTTCCATATAGACCCATAGTAATAGTATTTTTATCAGGTTCATAGATTTTATCGATTTTATATCCTATTATATTTTTGAGCTCAGCAGTTACTGCTTTTGTAATAATACCATCAAAAGCCATAATTATACTCCTTTAGTTAAAATAAACTATTAAGTATTTTAACACGAAAATTGTTTAATATCAAGCATTTCAGCATATATTAAAATTAAAAATTTGTTTGACAATGTTCGACATAAAGTGATATAATCAAGTTTGATAAAAATAAAAGTAAGATTAGAGGTCCTAAAATTATGTTAAAAAGAAGAAAAAGATATAATCAAAGGTATATTTTACTTGCTTTACTTGCAATAATTATAATAATATTATTGATATTTCTAATTGTTGTTAAAGTAAATAAAAATAAGGAAAGAAAAATAGAAGAGGCAAGGCAAGCAGAAATTGAAAGAATAAGACTTGAAGAAGAAAAAAAACAGGAAGAAATAAGACTAGCCAAGCAAAAAGAAAAGGAAGAAGAAGATAATGCAACTGGTGTAATATATCTAACATTTGATGATGGACCAACTACAACAACTACACCTAAAATATTAGATATATTAGATGAAAAAGGAGTAAAAGCAACATTTTTTGTTTTACATTATGATGAAAAAGGAGAAGAATTAATAAAAAGAGAACAAGAATCAGGCCATACAATAGCTCTTCATGGATATAGTCATGAATATAAGGATGTATATAGTTCGCCAGATGCTTGTATTGAAAGTTTTAAAAAATTACAAGAACAAGTATATGAAACAACAGGAATTAAACCAAATATAATAAGATTCCCAGGAGGAAGTTCAAATACGATAAGTAGAAAATATTATGATGGGATAATGACAGAAGTAACACAAAGAGCATTAAATGAAGGATTTAGTTATTTTGATTGGTCTATAGATTCTGGAGATAGTGGAGGCGCTAAGACAAGTGACAAAGTATATAGCAATGTAATTTCTAACTTGAGAGCAAGCAAGAAAAATGTAGTACTAATGCATGACTTTTCTGGAAATAATAAAACAGTTGGAGCTTTAGCTGGGATAATAGATTATGCAAAGGAAAATGGATATGTATTTAGAAGAATAACAGATGAAACTGAGCCAATAAGACACAAAGTAAATAATTAGACTTACGCTTTTGTAAGTCTATATTTTTGGAGAAGTACTCAAGTGGTTTAAGAGGTCAGTCTCGAAAACTGATAGATCTTTTATAGGATGCGAGAGTTCGAATCTCTCCTTCTCCGCCATAAAATTGACAAACATTAAAATTAATTGTAAAATATCTGTGGAAATCTAAATAAATTGGAATTATGAAAGGGGATTATAACATATTATTTAAATAATAAGATTGGAGTGAAGTATATGGCAAAATATGATGTTATAGTAGTTGGTATGGGACCTAGTTCTATTTTTATGGCATATGAAATGATAAAATTAGATAAAACTAAAAAGGTTTTACTAATAGATCAAGGTAGAAGAGTAGAAAAAAGAGCATGTCCTATAGAAAAAACAGGAGTATGTGCAAAATGTAAACCATTTTGTAGCATTACGAGTGGATTTTCAGGAGCAGGAGCATTTTCAGATGGAAAATTATCCTTATATAATAAAGAAGACGAGGATTTTTATATAGGAGGAAATCTACACAATTATATAGGCGTAGAAGAAACAAAAAAACTAATTGATTATGCAGATAGTATTTATTTAGATTTTGGAGCAGATACTAAATTAGAAGGAACAGCATTTAAAAATGAAGTTTCAGAAATAAAAGAAAAGGCTAAAAAAGAAGGATTAACATTAATAGATATTCCTATAAGACACTTAGGAACAGAAAAAGCACATGAGTTATATCATAAATTAGAAAAACATCTTGAAGACAATGGAGTAGATATGTTATTTGAAACAATGGTAAGAGACTTAATCATTGAAGATGGAAGTATTAAAGGTGTTAAGGTAAAAAAATCAAAAGATATAGAGCTTGAAGATGAAGACTTGGAAGAAATATATGGAGATAAAGTAGTAATAGCAGTTGGAAGAAAAGGAGCCAATTGGCTTGTGAATATGTGTAGCAAGCATAATATTGCAACACAGGCAGGTGTTGTAGATATTGGCGTTAGATATGAACTTCCAGATGAAATTATGAAAGATATTAATAAATATATGTATGAAGGAAAATTTGTAGGAAGACCTGGACCTTTTGGAGATAAAGTAAGAACTTTTTGTCAAAACCCAAGTGGATTTGTAGCTTCAGAAGTATATGATAATAATTTGACTTTAGTTAATGGTCATTCTTATAAAGATAGAAAAAGTACAAATACAAATTTAGCTATACTTGTATCACATAGATTTAATTATCCATTTGATAAACCAATAGATTATGGTAGAAATGTTGCTAAAAACTTAAATGAATTAGGTAATGGAAATGTATTAGTTCAAAGATTAGGTGATATATATAGAGGAAAAAGAACATGGGAACATGAGTTACAAAGAAATAGTGTTCAAAAAACATTAAAATCAGCAGTTGCAGGAGATATAACTTTTGCAATAGGATATAGAACAATGACAGATATTTTACAATTTATAAGATGTCTAGATAAAGTTGTAGAAGGTTTTGCAAATCCAGATAATTTACTTTATGCACCAGAAATAAAATTCTATAGTAATAAAGTAGTAATAGACAATAATTTTGAAACAAGTATTAAAGGCTTATATTCTATAGGAGATGGTGGAGGAATGACAAGAGGACTTATGATGGCATCATGTTCTGGAGTTCAAATGGCAAGGATAATATGTAAAAAATAAATAAATTATTAAAATATTCTCAGATGTTAGAATTTTCAATTAACATTTGGGAATATTTTCTTACATTTTTCAAAAATAATAAATAAAATATTAATTATTTTTTAAAAAATGAATAAATATTAATATAATTGTAGAAAATAAATAATAAAATATTTAATATTTTATTGACTATGAAAAATGGAGAGTGTATAATAATGTCACAAGAAATAATAAATATATGGAGTAAAAAAATGAATATTAAAAGAATTAAAATCGATGGATTTAAAAATTTAAAAAATATTGATTTGAATTTAAATAATATTATAAGTTTATTGTCTATTAATAGTTATGGAAAAACTAATACTTTAACTGCATTGAAATTTGGATTTGATTTCATTGTTGCTAATAATGAAAATAAATCAATCCAAATGAGATACACACCTGGAATTCCTGTGAATAAACATAATTTAACAAATGTGTTTTCATTTGAATTAGAAGGAGAGATGGACAATCAAGAAATTATTTATAGCTATTCTTTTTCATGGAAAAGAAACAATATGGGATCTAAAATTTTGAGTGAATATCTAAAAATTAGAGAATGTAATGAATCACAAAAATATACATTTTATATAAAAAGAGAAAATGATGAGAGTTTTTATAAACCTTCAAAGACAGGTACATGTAATAAATCAATTCTTATAGAAGATAATGGACTAATTGTAAATAAGATTCAAGCATATGATGATTTGTTTTATAAAAAAATTGTTAATGAGTTAAACAAGATAAAAATTTTTATAGATCATGATTTTGATGCAAAAAAACCATATGATGTGATACCTATATTTAATGGAGAAAATTATAATTACAATTTAAGCAGTCAAAACAATATACCTACAATTTTATATGATATTAGGGAAAAAAGAAATGAAAGATACCAACTAATAATTAATACATTTAAAGAAATATTCCCATCAATAGAAAAACTTGATGTTGTTGAAATACCAATAGTTTCAACAGAAAATGCTAATCAACAAGATATAAAACAATCACAAATCGCTGGTAAGTTTTATGCTTTAATTGCAAAAGATAAAAATTTATCAACTGAAATTCAATTTGGTAATATGTCTGATGGAGCAAGAAGAATTTTAAGAATTCTTACTAATTTAGAGTCAGCGTCTTATAACGGATTTAGCATTGTGGCAATTGAAGAACCAGAAAACTCTTTAAATCCAAAAATTTTACAGCAATATTTAATTGCTTTAAATGGTTTTGCTAAAAATATAAAAATTATAATAACTAGTCATTCTCCTTACTTAATAAATTATATAAATCCTAGTAATATTTATGTTGGCTTACCTAATGATGATGGTATTGCTATATTTTCTAAAATAAAAGATAAGTCAATAAAAAAATTAATGAAGGATGCGAGTGATTTAGATTTGCATATAGGTGATTACATTTTTGATTTAATGAGTGGAGATGATGATGATATAGAAACTCTAGTTAAATATACGGAAAATGTATTATGAAAAAATGTGTAGTGATATATACTGAAGGCGAAACCGATAAAGAATTTTATGATAAAGTACTTGATGAAATTAAAAATAAAATATCAGACAAAAAGTTTAAAGTAGATTTATTAAAAAAAAAATGCATAACTGGGATTGCAAAATTTCAGAAAAAATTACTAAATAAATTTGTAAAAGAAGTTGTAAAAAAATATTCAAAAGAATATGAAATAATAGTATTTCTTTGTTATGATACAGATGTATTTGAGTTTGGAGCTAATCCTCCTGTTGATAGAAGAAAGCTTGAAGCAGATTTAAAGAGAAATGGAGCATCTAAGGTTTTTCATATAAAAGCTACAAGAACTATAGAAGATTTTTTTACTTATGATATAGATGGTATTTGTAATTTTTTAAAAATACCAAAGCCTAAAAACTTAAAAGGAACAGGGTTAGAAAAAATAGAAAAAATGTTTTTAAAAGCTAATAGAATATATCAAAAAGGATATAAATGTAGTGGATTTATTGCTTCACTTGATATGAACACTATATTTCCTAAAATATGTGAAAGTATAAAACCACTTTGTGTAGAACTAGGATTAGAAGAAAATTGTGATATATGTAAAAATCAAAAAATGAAAAATAAAAAATAGTATTAAATTCTTGAAAACTGGAAAATATATGATATAATAGTCAAAGAAATGAAATTAGGAGGTAATAAAATGGAATTAAAAGGTTCAAAAACAGAAGCAAATTTAATGGCAGCATTTGCAGGAGAATCACAAGCTAGAAATAAATACACATATTTTGCAAGTCAAGCTCGTAAAGATGGATATGAACAAATAGCAGCAATATTTGAAGAAACTGCTCAAAATGAAAAAGAACATGCAAAAATGTGGTTTAAAGAATTAAATGGAATAGGATCAACTGCAGATAATCTAAAAGCAGCAGCAGAAGGAGAAAACTACGAATGGACAGATATGTATGCAGAATTCGCAAAAGTAGCTAAAGAAGAAGGATTTGATAGAATAGCATTTTTATTTGATGCTGTTGGAAAAATAGAAAAAGAACATGAAGATAGATATAGAAAATTATTAGAAAATGTAGAAAACGGAAAAGTATTTGAGGCAGGAGAAGTAAAAATTTGGAAATGCAGAAATTGTGGACATATAGTAGTTGGAACATCAGCTCCAGCTGTTTGCCCAGTATGTAGTCATCCACAAAGTTATTTTGAAATAAAAGCTGAAAATTATTAGAAAATATTTTTTGTATAACATTCCCTTTATTTGCAAATAATAAACGAAAATGCAAATAAGGGGAATTATTTTTTATGATAAACACAAAAATATTAAATATAGAAGGGGCTTTATTAAATAAAGCTGAACTAATGGGACATTTAGAAAAAATAGCAAGTACCCATAATATAAAGCCATTTTCAGATAAGGACACATATCCAATTCCAAGATTACTAGATAATTTTTATGCGATAAAAGAAGTATATAACATATTAAATGAAAATGTAAAATCTAAAATTACGATACATCCAGCTGGAGAATGGCTATTAGACAATTTTTATGCAATTGAAGAAGTAGTAAAGTGGATAAAAAAGGAAATAACACTAAAGAGATATATGAATTTTGTAGGACTTGCTAATGGAAAATATCAGGGATTTGCACGTATATATGTATTAGCTTCTGAAATTGTAAACTATACGGATAATAAAATTACAACAGATATATTAGAAGAAGGACTACTTTCATATCAAACTAAAAAGAATTTAAGTATGGATGAAATATGGAACATAGGATTATTTATAGAAATAGCAATTATAGAAAACATAAGACAAATTATTGAAGCAATTTTTATATCTCAAAGAGAAAAATACAAGGTAGAATCCATAATAGAAAGACTAATTGAAAATAAACCCAAAATAGAACAAAGATATGTAAATTTTAAAACAAATAAAAACTTAAAAATAAAAAAATATGATATGAAATATCCATTTGTAGAATATATGTCTTATAAATTAAAAAAATATGGTAAAAAAACAGAAAGCTTTTTAAAAATATTAGAAGATGAAGTGGAAAAAACAGGGACAACAGTTCAAGAAATAATAAAAAGAGAACATTTTGATATAGCTGTAAAAAAAATATCAATAGGAAATGCTATTACATCAATAAAAAAGATTCAAAGAATCAATTTTTTAGAAATATTTGAAAGAACAAATAGTGTAGAAGAAATATTAAGAAAAGATCCAGCTAAAATATATGATAAAATGGATAGTAAAACAAAAGAAGAATATAGAAATAAAATAAAAGAAATATCTAAAAAGACAAAAACATCTGAAATGTATATTGCAAAAAAAATTTTGGATTTATCTTTAAAAGGAAAAGAAAATAGCAAAAAGTCACACATAGGATATTATTTAATAAATAATAATATAAATATTTTATATAAAAACTTAGGCTATGAAAATGAAAAAATTTTAAGTCCTACCCAAAAAACAAAAATATATATTAGTTGGATTTTAATACTTACTATAATTATATCAGGAATAATGGTAGTTGGCTTTATTCCTCAAAATGAAAACTTTTATATAAAAATGTTTTCTTTTTTATTTTTACTAATACCTATATCTGATTTAGTAATACAAATTGGACAATATGTTTTAAGCAAATTTGTAAAACCTAAAATAATTCCCAAACTTGATTTTTATGATGGGATTCCTAAAGAAAATGCAACTATTGTAATAATACCAACTATTTTAGATGAAGAACGAAAAGTAGAAGATATGTTTAATAATCTAGAAGTAGATTATTTAGCTAATAAATCAGATAATCTATATTTTTGTTTATTAGGAGATGTAAAGGAATCGAAAAATGAAATAGAAAGTTATGATAAAAAAATAGTAGAAAAGGGATTAGAAGAAGTAAATAGACTAAATAAAAAATATAAAAATAAAGATTTTCCTATATTTCATTTTATTTATAGAAAACGCGTATGGAATGAAAAAGAAGGATCTTATTTGGGATTAGAAAGAAAAAGAGGTGCAATTTCAGATTTTGTAGAATTTTTACAAGGAAATTTTGATGAAAAAGAAATAGAACAAAAATATAATGCAAATACATTAAATGATAGTAAAAATAAACTTCCTAAAATAAAATATATAATTACTTTAGATGCAGATACTGATTTGAATTTAAATTCAGCTTCTAAATTAATAGGAGCAATGGCACATATTTTAAACAAACCTGAGATAAAAGAAAATAAGGTTGTAAGTGGATATGGATTAATACAGCCAAGAATGCGGAATTAACATGGACATAAGTTACAAAAATTTATTTACAAAAATATTTGCTGGAAGTGGAGGAATAGACTTATATTCAAATGCTATTTCAGATATTTATCAAGATAATTTTGGAGAAGGTATTTTTACAGGAAAAGGAATTTTTGATGTAGAAATGTATTCTAAAATACTAAAAAATGAGATACCTGAAAATACTATTTTAAGTCATGACTTACTTGAAGGAAATTATCTAAGATGTGGACTTGCTACAGATATTTTGTTAATGGATGGTTATCCAACAAAATACACAAGTTTTATGTCTAGACTTTCTAGATGGATTAGAGGAGATTGGCAAATAATAAAATGGCTTAAAAGTAAAAAATTAAATTTGCTTTCTAAATATAAAATATTTGATAATTTAAGGAGAAGTTTACTAGAAATATCAATAATTTTTGCGGGAATATATTTTTTAGTATTAAGTAATTTTTTGAAATTTTCTTCTTCTTTTTTTATAACAATAATAGTTTTGATATCTATTTTACCATATATACTTGAAATAATAAATTCAATTGTATTTAGAAGAGAGGGAGAACAAAAACAAAAGACCTTTACTCCTAAAATTGATGGAATTAAAGGAGCTATTTATAGAGGATTTTTAACTTTTTCAGTAATTCCTTATAAAGCATGGGTAAGCTTAAAAGCAATTACTAAAACTTTATATAGAATTATGATATCTAAAAAGCATATGTTAGAATGGATGACTTCTGAAGAAGCAGAAAAAAGTTCTAAATCAGATATATTAAGCTACTATAAAACAATGGCTTTTAATGTTGTGTTTGGAGCAATAACTTCAATTTATTTTTATAAGCACATGAGCATATTAGGAATATTTACGGGAATAATATGGACTTTAGCTCCTTTATTTATGTTTTATATAAGTAAAGATACGAGAGAAAAACAACCAAAAGAAATATTAAATAAAGAAGAAATTAAATATATAGAAAATGTCGGAAAAAGAACGTTTGACTATTTTTTTGATAATCTAGTAAAAGAAAATAATTTTCTTATTCCAGATAATTATCAGCAAGATAGGAAAAAAAATTATGTTGATAGGACATCTTCTACAAATATAGGATTATCATTACTTGCAGTTCAAGCAGGGTGTGATTTAGGGTATATTACACAAGATGAAGGAATAGAACTTTTAAAAAATATTATAGAAGAAATTAAGTCATTAGAAAAATGGAATGGACATCTTTATAATTGGTATAATATTAAAACTAAAAAACCTTTGAATCCAAGATATATTTCTACTGTAGATAGTGGAAATTTTGTTGGTTATTTATATGTAACAAAATCGTTTTTGATAGAACAAAATAGAAGTGATTTAAATTATTTGATCAAAGATGTAGACGAATTAATTAGTAATACAGACTTTTCAAAATTGTTTAGTAAAGAGCATATGTTATTTTCAATCGGATTTAATATTCAAGAAAATGAACTAACACATTCATATTATGATTTATTAGCATCTGAGGCGAGACAAGCAAGTCTAGTTGCTATTATTAAAAGAGACATAGATGCCAAACATTGGAATTCTTTAAGTAGGACTTTAACTATATTAGGTAATAAGAAAGGACTTATTTCTTGGTCTGGTACGGCTTTTGAATATTTGATGCCAAATATAAATATACCAAGATATAAAGGAAGCTTGATAGACGAATCTAGTAAGTTTGCAATTACTAGTCAAATTGAATATGCAAAATTACTTGGTATTCCTTGGGGAATATCAGAAGCCGCTTTTAATGTAAAAGATTTAAATTCAAATTACCAATATAAAGCTTTTGGTATACCATGGCTTGGATTAAAAAGAGGACTAGAAGATGAAATTGTTGTTGCAAGTTATGCAAGTATTTTAGCAATAAATGACAAGCCAAAAGAAGTTATAAAGAACTTAAAAAGATTAGAAAAATATGGAATGTATAGTAAATATGGTTTTTATGAAAGTTTAGATTTTTCGCTTCAAAGACTTAAATCAAATGAAACTGCAAGTGTTGTAAAAACTTATATGGCTCATCATCAGGCATTATCGCTTTTATCTATAAATAATTTGATCAATAATAATATATTTCAAAAGCGTTTTGTTAAAAATCCTGAAGTAAAAGCAGTAGAAATATTGCTTCAAGAAAAAATGCCAGAAACATTTATAGTAACAAAGGAAGAAAAAGAAAGACCTGAAAGGGGTAAATATGAAGATTTTGAAGATTATTCAATTACAACTTATAAAAAAATAGATGAAAGATTAGTTAGATCAAATGTGTTATCTAATGGAGGTTACACTATTGCTCTCAATCAAAAATTACAGGGATTTAGTAAATATAATGATATTTATATTAATAGATTTAAGACCACAGATGATTATGATCAGGGAATATTTATTTATATTAAAGATATAGAATCTAAAAAGATTTATAAAATAGGAGAAAGTGGAAGCTTAGTTTCATTTATGCCAGATGAGGTTCATTTTGAAAAAAGTGAAGATAATATAAAAACTAATTTAAAAATAACAATTGATCCAGAAGAAGCTGTAGAAATAAGAAGTTTGGAGTTAGAAAATTTAAGTGAAAAAGAAATTGCTTTAGAAATAACCTCAAGTTTTGAACCAATACTTTCCACATGCAATCAAGACTATGCTCATCCTGCTTTTAATAATTTGTTTTTAGTTTTTGACTATAATTTAGATGAAAATATTTTAGAGGTAAAACGCAAAAAAAGAAATAATGATGAAAAGGAAATTTATTTAGAAACAGCATTTTTAACAGATTCTGAAACTATTGTAGATAATGAGTTTGAAATAGATAAAGAAAAATTTAATAGTAGAGGGAATTTAGGAATTCCTCTTGCTGTGGAAAAATCACTTCCTTTTTCTAAAAAAATAGGACTTGTTACAGAACCTATTGTGGTTCATAGAAAAACAATTAAGATAATGCCAGGTGAAAAAAGGATGGTAAATCTTATCATTTCTACAAGTGAGTATAGAGAATTAGCAATAGAAAACTTAAAGAAATATAAAAATATTGAAAATGTAAAAAGAGCATTTGAGATATCTAAAGCAAAGGCAGAAGCGGAGAGTAGATATCTAGAAGTTAAAGCAAAAGATATTGAATTATATCAAAAAATACTTGGATATATTATTTTTGATAATCCATCTAGACCTAAACAGATAAAAAGATTAAGTAATATGTCATTTTGTCAAAATGATATATGGAAATATGGTATTTCAGGAGATTTACCAATTATATTAGTTAAAATAAGAGATATAAATGATATTTATGTAATAAAACAAGTTCTAAAAATGTATGAATTTTTTAGAAGTAAAAACATTAAAGTAGATATTGTATTTTTGGATGAAGAAAATCATAGTTATGAAAATTATATAAGAGAAGAAATTGAATCTAAAATTTTAGATAAACATTTAGGTTTTATGAAAAATATAAAAGGTGGTATTTTTGTATTATCTAAAAATGAAGTTTCTAAAAGTGATTTGGATTTAATAAATTTTGTATCTAGTTTTACAATTGATGCGCATTTTGGTGATTTAAATCATTTGGTTTTAGATTTAGAAGAAGAATATTTAAGTAATATTAAAACTATTCCTGATGAATATTTTGATGAAAGCTTAGAAGAGAGTATTTCAAAAGAACAAATTGATTTATTAAAAAATGAAAATAATAAATATAACAACGAATATGGTGCTTTTTCAGAAGATGGAAAAGAATATTTTATTAAGGTAAATAAAGAAAATAGGCTTCCTACTATCTGGAGCAATATTTTGACAAATGAAAATTTTGGAACTCTTGTTACTGAAAGCATGGGTGGTTATACTTGGTATAAAAATAGTAGATTAAATAGAGTTTCAAGTTGGTCTAATGCCCCATTTTTAGATATTCCATCTGAAATAATTTATATGGAAGATTTAAAAACAGGTAAAAAATGGTCTTTGGGGTTAAATCCTATGCCTGATGAGAATGATTATAATATAGTTTATGGATTTGGTTATAGTAAATTTATTCATGAAAGCCAAGGGGTAACACAAGAATTAGATGTATTTGTTCCAAATGAAGATAGTATTAAAGTTAATATTTTAAAATTAAATAACAATACTTTAGAAGGTAAGAAATTTAAGATTGTTTATTTTGTAAAACCTGTACTTTCAGAAGATGAAATTTATTCTAATGGTACTATTAAGATAGATTTTGATGAAAATTCTAATATGGTTTTTGCTGAAAATTTATATGAATCTAATTTTAAAAGTAAAGTTTATGTTTCTAGTAGTGAGAAAATAAAGAGTTTTACAGGGGACAAGAAACTATTTTTAGGAAAAGGTGGCTTATCTAATCCTGATGGATTAAATAAAACAAGATTAGATAATAACTTGGGATTAGGCTCAAAACCTTGTATTGCAATTCAAATTGAAGTGGAACTTGAAAGTATGTCTTCTAAAGAAATTGTGCTTAGTTTGGGTACAAATGAGAACTTTATTGATGGTAAAAATGTTGCTTATAAATATAGCAAAATTTCTAATTGTAGACAAGAACTTGATTTAGTTAAGAAAAAATGGAAAGATATTTTAGAAAGATTACAAGTAAATACACCTATTCAATCAATGAATATTATGCTAAATGGTTGGGTTTTATATCAAACTATTTCTAGTAGATTATATGGAAGAACAGGATATTACCAGTCAGGAGGAGCATATGGTTTTAGAGATCAACTTCAAGATACATTATGTTTAAAATATATTGATCCTAAAATGGTTAAAAATCAAATTATTAAACATTCTAAACATCAATTTATTGAGGGAGATGTAGAACATTGGTGGCATGATGAAACTTCTCGTGGTATAAGAACTAGATTTTCTGATGATTTGCTTTGGCTTCCTTATGTTGTAGAAGAATATATTTTAGCTACAGGAGATAAAGATATTTTAGATATTAAAACACCATATCTTGAAGGAAGAATATTAGATGAAAGTGAAGAAGAAAGATATGATTTATATAGAGAAAGTAATGTGAATGAATCTATTTATGAACATTTAGTTAGAGCAATTGATAAGTCTTTAAATTTTGGTGAACATGGTCTTCCTAAAATTGGTACTGGTGATTGGAATGATGGTTTTAGTACTGTTGGAAATAAAGGTAAAGGTGAAAGTGTTTGGCTTGGATTTTTTATGTATTTAGTTATTGATAGATTTTTACCTTTTGTGGAAGCAAAAAAAGAAGGTAATAGATATTTTAAATATAAAAAAATACTTGAAAATATGAAAAAAGCTTTAAATGATGCAGGCTGGGATGGAAGATGGTTTAGACGTGCTTTTATGGATGATGGTAATATTTTAGGTAGTATTGAAAATGAAGAATGCAGAATTGATAGTATTTCACAAAGTTGGTCTGTTATATCTGGTGCTGGAGATAATGATAAAATAATAGGTGCTATGGAGTGTCTGGAAAATCATTTAATTGATAGAGAGAATAGTATAATAAAACTTTTAGATCCTCCTTTTGAAAATGGTTCTATTAATCCACGGATATATTAAAGCTTATTTACCAGGTGTTAGAGAAAATGGTGGACAATATACTCATTCTAGTATATGGGCAATTATTGCTGAAACGATTTTAGGTTTTGGAGATAAGGCAGGAGAAATGTATAGAATGATAAATCCAATTGAACATTCAAAAACAAAAGAAGCAGTAAATAAGTATAAAGTTGAGCCTTTTGTTATTCCAGCAGATATATATGGTGAATCAAATTTGGTTGGTAGAGGAGGCTGGACTTGGTATACTGGTTCTTCTAGTTGGTTTTATAAAGCAGGTATTGAATATATTTTAGGCTTTAGAATTGAAAACAATATTTTAAGAATAGAGCCTTGTATTCCAAAGGATTGGAAAGAATATAGTATTAAATATAGATTTGGCAGAACTATTTATAATATCAAAGTTAAAAATTTGTCTGGCAAAAATAGTGGAGTTACAAAGTTTATTGTTAATGGAAATGAAATAGAGAATAAAGAAATAAAACTTGAAGATGATGGTAATGTATATGATATAGAAGTTGAATTATAATTAAATTTTATAAAAAAATCACATGAGTTTAAATATAACTTGTGTGATTTTTTTAAGAAAAATAAAAAATATATTGCAAAGTGAACTAATGTTTGATATATTAATTATAGTATAAATGTAAGGAGAATCTAGATGAATGACATTTGGAATCCATGGCATGGTTGTAATAAATATAGTGAGGGTTGTAAATATTGCTATATGTATTATTTAGATAGCCAGAGGGATAAAAAGGGTAGTGATATTTATAAAGTTAAGACTAATTTTAATTTACCGGTTAGAAAGACAAGAAGTGGTGAATATAAAATTCCTAGTGGTAGTGAATTAAGAGTTTGTATGACTAGTGATTTTTTCTTGGAAGAAGCAGATTCTTGGAGGAATGACGTTTGGAAGATGATTAAGGAAAGACAAGATGTTACTTTTTGGCTTCAAACTAAAAGGGCTGATAGGGTTAAAGCTAATCTTCCTGATGATTGGGGAAGCGGGTATAATAATATTAAATTAACTTTTACAGCAGAAAATCAAAAAAGAGCTGATGAAAGAATTCCTATTTTACTTGATATTCCTGTTAAATATAAAGCCGTTATGTGTGCTCCAATGATAGGAAAAATAACATTAGATAAGTATTTGAAAACAGGGCAAATTAAACTTGTTTTGGTAGATGGAGAAAATTATGATGGTGATAGACCTCTTTATTATGACTGGGTTAAACTTTTATATGATGAGTGTAGTAAGTATAATGTGGATTTTGATTTTATTGGGACAGGTAATTTTTTTATAAAAGATAATAAGACATATCGTGTGGTTAAAGCTTATCAAAGGGTTATGGCTTTAAAGTCTGGTCTGCAACTACCAAATATTGGTACAACTACTATTAAAGTACAACCTAAATGCAAGCAATGTCCTAGAAGACATAGTTGCAATGGATGCAGGTGGTGCGGAAAGTGCGGTGGATAAGAAATGAATTTATGGGAAAAAATTGATGTAATTAATGATAAATTAAAAGAAAATTTTTTGATAATTCCATTTTGCTACAATGTTAATGGGAAATATGTAGAAGAATTAATGGATGCATATAATGCTAATGAAAAATTAGAAAAGTATGTATTTGACATAGTAACATCTCCTTATGCAAGAACGTATCAAATGGAATATAGATATAAACATATAGATGTATTTAAGCCTTTTTTAAAATTAATAGAGTGTGTAAATTACGATTTATTTAGTGGCAATATAACTTGTGCTTATCTAAGCCTTATTCCGATAGTAGAAGCGGTATTAATAAAGTGGAAAAAGAAAATCCCCACTATTACAACAAATAAAATTAGAGCTTCTATTCCTGGATTTATAGAACAATGGAAAAACGAGAATAATGAAAAAATATATAATAATGAAAAGCTAAAAAAATGTTTTGAATATGAAATTGATTATATGGAATATACATTAAATTTGTTTTATCAAGATTTTGATTCATATAAGGATAATAATTTTTCAGATACTTTTAATCGTAATTTATCTTTGCATAAATTAGAGGGAATTTCAAATGATGAAGAGATATATAGAAATTTAAATAGGCTATTTTTATTAATAGATGTAATTGCTGATTTGTATACTTTAATTGATAATGAAAGATACTTTAAAATATCATTTTATGCAGATCCTCAAAATGATAAAGATTTTCAAATGAGGTGGAGTTATTATAATTCAATTAAGACAAATAAGATAATTTCAAATTATATAAATATATTAAAATATAATTATATTAATAAACATAATGAAAAGAATAGGAAAGAAGAATGAACTCATAACCCGAAGGTCGTAAGTTCGAGTCTTACCCCCGCAACCAAACTTATATCGTTACAGCTAACTAAGTTGTAGCGATTTTTTATTGCTTAGAAATTGGTTGCTATAATGCTGATAAATGACTTTCTTATGTCAAATTGGGAAGATTTTGGGAAACAAACATACTTTAAAACACTTAAAATTCAAATAAAATTCACAATTTATCTTTCCAATTTTTTTAATAATTTAGTAAAAACTTTTGGGGA
>CANRPS010000006.1 GCA_947632585.1 uncultured Clostridia bacterium | reverse complement strand
AAATTTTTATGCTCTCACAAAAAAGCATAAATGCTTTTTTGTTATTCACTTTAGCAACTAAGTAACAAGACCAGAGAAAGTGAGCTAAAGTGAATTAGGTGTAATAATCCCATTGCTAAAAATAGAATTATTACACCTATATAAGCCAAGACCGTCGGTCGTTCGCCTCGTTTCATAGGTAGTCTAGTAAGTAGTGATATTACTACTATAATTGCTGATACATATTTTGTATCTTTGTTCATACTTGTCCAAACTTTTTACAATTATAAATCCACTCCAAGTTTTGCCACCGAATACTCTTTTTTTATTGTGAGTTTTTGTTCTAAAATCTCACTTACGCACTTTGTATAATTAGACTTATTATACAAATACGGATAAATTTTATAGCATCGGCTCATCACACCTATCACTTTTATAGAGTTTGAGGCATATTCTCTTTTTGGAAAACAAAAAAAGACTATTTATAGTAATATAACCATAAGTAGCCTATTTGTTATAATTCCTATTCAGTTAGCCCTCAAAATCGATTTTAAGCGATTTTAATTGTAAAATAGTATAATTCCTTATTGACTTTTGAATTGCTTAATATTAAAATAACGATAGCAACAAGTAGAAAAATTGTTATAGTTTATAAAAATGTCAAACAAATGTCAAACAATTTCGTTTGAAAATTTGATTTTGCGAAAGTATTGGAATAAAAATATTTTTGAAATTTGTAACAATAAAGTACCGAAAAATAGCCACTTCAAGAGATAATACTTACTAACAAAAAATGTTAAAAGTTAGATGAAAGATAAGACTTTGACTCATACATGCGCTAGTTCGAATCTAGCCAGCCCAGCCAACGAAGTTTCTGTTCGAACTTTATAGAACAGAAATTATAAAAATCAATCAGTTAAACTGGTTGATTTTTTTATAATAAATTTCCATATAGAGTTTTGTCATAAGTCCTAAAAAAATATAATAAACTATTTTAATTATTTTACATTTGTGTTATTTAAATTTTGACTTAAAACATTTAATTCAGTTATGTTATACCTCCTTAATTACCAAGTTTCAATTATTATATCAAACATTTGTTAAAATCAAGTAATATTAATAATTTTTAACAATAAATGATTCATATATTGACTTATATAAAAAAACTTTATATAATAGCTTGAGTATTATATATATTAACGCATTAATAGGAGGCATAACTTGAACAATAGATACGCAAAAAAACAATTAATTCAATTATATGGTCCTGAGTGTTTTATTGAAAAACTGCACTTGAGACATGATAAAAAAATACATTATACTTCAGTAGCTCAAATGCAAAAAATGAAGCAATTAACATATCATCATATTTTAGAAAGACAATATGGAGGAAAATCTACTATAAAAAATGGAGCTTTATTAAGTAGAGAAAATCATATTTGGTTTCATCGACAACCCGAAAGTGTGCGATCAGCGCTTAATAAAAAATTCAAAAAATACAAAGCATGTAAAGTAGTTTTTGTTGATACACCACCCACTCATATAAGAACGAAACCTTTCGAATTAAATCTAAATAAAGTCCCTTATAATAGAGCTCATATGAAAAAAGAAACAAAACAATTATTAGATGAAGATTTAGAAAGATAAATAACTAAAAAGGTTATGTAATTATTATAACTACATAACCTTTTTTATATCTATTTTTATTTCTTTATCATTAATTATAATTAGATTTTTTAACTTTCAGTTATTTTTTTATCCATCCATTCTTTCCCATCTACTACCCTTGTTACCATCATTGAAGATACTGTATCACCAACTACATTTAACATTGTTGCTGGAGGATCTATTATTGTTGCAATTATTGTTAAAATTGGAAGTGCTGCTACTGGATATCCCATCATCGTTATAATCAACATTTCTGATATTGTTCCTCCACCTATTGGAACTGCAGTAACTAAAAGATTTGCAAGTAATGCTACTCCTAATACTCCAAATATATCACTTGCAGTTGCTAAACTTGTTCCAAATAAACATACCAAAAACATAATTTTAAATACAGAACCTATAATTGAACCATCTTTGTGAAAACTAGTTCCTAATGGAATTGTTGTTTCAGCTATATCTTCTGGTACTCCCATTTTTTTAGCACATTCAACATTAACAGGTATTGACGCTGCACTAGAACAAGTTGCTAATGCAGTTATAGTTGAAGGTATTGCATTTTTCCAAAAAGCTTTTATTCCATTTTTTCCTGCAGCAACAAAAGCATAGATTGTATACATTATAAAGTAGAATAATACAGCAACTATTGTATAAATTATAAAAGTTCTTAAATATCCAACTGCAATTGATGCTCCAAAACTTCCTACTAAAGCTGCAAAATAGCTTCCTAATCCAATTGGTGCAAAATACATAATGATTTTCACAATATTTCCTACAACTTCATTTGCAGATACCAAAAAGTCATATACTGGCTTTGCTTTTTCTCCTGTCATATTTATTGCAATTCCAAACATTATAGAAAATACAAGAAGCGCTATAATATTATCCTTAGATAACAATTTAGAAAAATCATTTACTGTTAATAAATTTATAGTTCTGTCTGCAATTGACATTTCTTCGCTTTCTTCAGTTTCTGTCACTTCTTCTAAAGATGCTTGAATTTTCTCTCCATCTTTTGAATCCACTAATTTTACAAAATAAGTACTAGCAAATCCAATTAAAACTGCAATAATAGATGTGACAATAAATACTCCTATTATTGTTATCATAATTTTTCCTAGCCTTTTTGGCTGTTTCATTTTTGCGATAGAAGTTGTGATAGTTAAAAAAATAAGTGGAACGATGATGACTAACAAAAGATTTAAAAATAGATCTCCTAATGGACTTAAAATTGTTGCTTTTTCTTGGAATATAATCCCTACAATAGCACCAACAATAATAGCAACAAGAAGAATTATTGTTGATTTGTAATTTGATAAAAATTTTTTCATAATATTACCTCTCTTTTTCGATAAGGCAACTAGAAATATAATTATATTTCTAGAATTTGACATTATTATATATCAATCAATTTTTTTTTGCAAATTTTTTGATAAAAATGAAGTTGCACAATAAGTTTAATGTCTCATATACTTCTGCATGTGCTGTATTTGTCCCTGCTTCTTGTGCCCCTATTAATATTCCATTTTGTCCTGTTAACATTATTATTAATATTCCTGCTAATATTAATAATACTATTATTGTTACTGCTAATGTTATACCTTTTTTATTTGTAAAAATTGATTTCACCTTATTTTTTCCTCCTTCTATATTTTCGCAGAACTAACTATTCTGCCAATTTTTTATAAAAAATTAGATGGACTCATATAGAGTCCATCTGTTTACTGAGGAATGGCCAATCACGTAGGTCTTGTTCCCTAAGTTTTTCGTAAATCCGTTCCCTAATCCACTTGTCTTCCTCTTCAGTCACAGCTCGTTCGGTTTGGATAGTCACATTCCATTCGTTTCTTTTGACATCCTCCATTGCTTCCGCAATGACCAAAGAATGATCAGGAAGAAACATGTAGCTCTTGTGAAACCTCGGCAAACGTTCCAGCATGATTTCAACTTCCTTTCTGTCTCCTGTGATTACAGGGTATAACTATATTATATCAAATTTACATAATTTGGTCAAATGTATTATTTGTTTTTACATATAGAAACAATATCCTTTAAGCTTATCTTTGTTCCATAATTTAGTATTGCACTTGAATATATTTTTATAGAAATTTTTGCAATTATAGCTATAGTAATAACAAGAATTCCAATTGAAATAAAAACATCATTCGTACTTGCTAATCCCATCATAACTCTAAATGGCATACAAAATGGAGATGAAATTGGAAGAAATGAAGCTATCATATTTAAATTACTATTAGGATTCATCATTGTAAAATATGATAAATAAAACCCTACAATTGCAAGAATAGCAACAGGAGAATTAGCTGATTGTATATCTTCTGGTTTGCTTATTGTTGAACCTGTTAATGCATAGATAAATGCATATGCAAAATATCCTAATATAAAATAGATAATAGTTATAAATCCTAAATATGGTGTAATGCTAGATATATCTAATACTTGTTCTATTAATTCTTTTTCTAAAAATATATTTGCACTAACTAAGGCAGTACCAATTATTAGTATCATTTGTAATAATCCCACAACTCCAATTCCTATTGTTTTACCAAGTACTATTGTACTAGGTTTCGTTGATGTTACTAAAGTCTCTATTATTTTTGATGTTTTTTCTATAGTTATAGAACTAGAAACTTGATATGCACAAAAATATATTGCATAGAATAGTATTAATGACATAATCATCATTACAAATACATTTCCATTTGCTTCTTCTTCAATTCCTTCTAAGCTAAGTTCAAAATTAGGAGTTATAGATGATAGTTGTTCAGAAGATAATCCTAATTTAGAAATTTGATGATTTGTATATAATTTATTTATACTTTCTATTAAATCTTGTGGTACTTCACTCGTTAAAGATATACTTTCTATTATATATTTTAATTTAATATTATTTTCTTCTTCATCTATAATAAGTGCTGATTCTATTTCTTTATTCTGAATTTTGTTTTTAATTTCTTCATAATCTATATTACTTATTTCAATATCATAGTCTATATCAGATTCTTGTAAAAGTTCTAAACTACCTTCAAAAATATTTTTGCTATCAACTATCAATATCTTTTCTTTTGATTCTTCTCCACTTATACTTTTAATTATGTTAGGAATATTAAATCCCAATATAATTAATAATAAAATTATTATTGTTGATATTACAAAAGACTTTCTTTTTATCATGTCTTTTATAGTAAATTTCATTATAATTATTATATCTTTCACTTCTACTCACCCACCTTTTCTATAAATATATCATTTAAAGTAGGTTTCATAATCTCAAATTTGTTTACTTTAATATTAGCAGATATTATTTTATTTAAAAGATTATGTGCTTTTTCTTCATTTTCTATTTTTATTAAGTATTCATTGTTTTTTTCAATTTCAATTTCTAGTCCTATCTCTTCAATATATTTTTTTATATCTTGATTAACATTTAGCTGTAATCTATTTGCCTTATATGTATCTTTAATCTGTTTCAAATTTCCTTGTAATATTGTTTTTCCTTTGTTTAATATTAATATATCTGTGCAAAATTCTTCAATAGTTGCCATTTGATGTGCAGACATTATTACATATTTACCATCTTTTACTAAATTAATAATGATATTTTTTAGTATTTCTGTATTTACAGGATCCAATCCACTAAAAGGCTCATCTAATACAATAAGCTCCGGGTTATGTATTATAGCTGTCATAAATTGTATTTTTTGCTGGTTTCCTTTTGAAAGTCTTTCTGCAGGTACATCAAGATATTCCTCTACTTTTAATTCTTTTGCTATTGTTTTAATTTTATCTATTGCATCTTCTTTTTTCATCCCCTTAAGTTCTGCAAAATACAATAATTGATCCATTATTTTAACTTTAGGATAAATTCCCCTTTCTTCTGGTAAATATCCAAAATTAACACTTTTCCTATCTACAATTTTTCCATTCCAAGTAATTTCTCCGCTGTCTTTTTTTATAATTCCAAGCAGCATTCTTATAGTTGTAGTTTTACCTGCACCATTTGTTCCTAATAATCCAAAAACACCAGGTGATTTTAACTCTAATGAAATATTGTCAACTGCTAATTTCTCTCCAAATGTTTTACATACATTTTTTAATATTAGTCCCATTTCTTTTCTCCTTTTTTTATTTCTAGTATAACATTTTTAATAAATTAATCAATATATAATATATTTTTTCTCTCAATCTCTCTATTATGCTTACTTTTCCTTCTTTTAACGTTTTCGCAGAATAATTATTTCTGCGAAAATCTTTAAAATCTTCTTTTATAATAAATATAAAGAGTTTTAAACATTATATCTGTTAAAATAATTAATAGATATTCTAAAGAAATTTATAACAAGAAATTTTATAAAAAGTATTGCAAAATAGTTATTTTATTGTTATTATATAATCATTATAAGGTCGTAGATATAATTATTCTGCGATTTTTTTATAATCAAAAAAGAATTAGCAAAATAAAATGCTAATCCTTTTTATTTTTTATCTTTCTTCTCCACCCTTTTTTTGAGGTATCAAAGTACTTCCATCAAATCTTTGTGGTTCTAATAGTCCTTCTTTTTTAATATCTACAGGTACGGGTATTCCATTTTCATCAGGTCTTAAAAAACCTTTTTGTGATATTTTTTCTGCTATTTCTCTTAATTTTTGTTGGTATTCTTTGTCACCTTTTTTATCTTCAATTAATCCTTTTATAACTCCTAGTTGATGTTCAATTATGTTTGGATGATCAACTCCTGTTTGTTTACGATATTCATCTCCTAATACTGCTGCTTCAACAGGATCAACGAATTCAGGTAATTTATTTGTTTTTCCTTCTGTTTCAGGATTTTCACAATAGTTCTTTAATAATTTGTCTACATCTTTTACGTCTATTTTTTTTCCTTCTTTAATGCTTTGTACTGCCTTTGATACTTTACTTAATATATTGCTCATATTAATAATTCCTCCTTTATTTTGGATATAAAATTAAATCCGTTATTAATTATAACATAATTTTCCATATTTTGCAAGAAAATTTTATTTTATGTAAATTTTATTTTGTAATAAAGTCTTATAATTAAGCATAATTTTTATATTACTAAACTATTATTAATTAGGAGAGTAACATGAAAATATTAGAAATTCTATTAATAGGTATTGGGCTTTCAATGGATGCCTTTGCTGTTTCAATATGTAAAGGTTTTTCCATTCCTAAAATGAATTTAAAAAAATCTATTAAAATAGGATTATATTTTGGATTATTCCAAGCAATAATGCCTACAATAGGATATTTTTTAGGTTCAGTTTTTGCTAATTTTATTATCAGCATAGATCATTGGGTTGCATTTATTTTACTTTCTCTAATAGGACTAAATATGGTAATAGAAGCTTTAAAGTCAGATAAATCTGAAACTCTAAATAATAGTCTAGAGTTTAAAACTATGTTAATATTATCAATCGCAACAAGTATAGATGCTTTAGCAGTTGGTATAACATTTGCATTTTTAAATGTTAATATACTTTCAGCAGTTATATTAATTGGTATGGTAACATTTTTGATTTCTTTTGTTGGTGCTAATATCGGGCATAAATTCGGTGGTAAATATGGAAAAAATTCTGAGGTTTTAGGTGGCATTGTTTTAATTTTAATTGGATTAAAAATACTTTTAGAGCATATAGGATTTTTCTCATTCTTCAATATATAGAACTTTTGCAATATATGGAATAATTTCACTATAATTATACCAACCCGAACTTTTACTATCATTTTCCAATCCATTTGGATTAGAAATATAAACTTCATTTTCTCCATCAGTTGCAAGTAATACCATATAATGAGAAGATTGAGTCCATCTATTTGAATTAGGCTTATTCCAAACACAAATAAGAATTGGTTTATCTGTTTTTAAATGTTCATTTAGTTTTTCTTTAGAAAAATGCATTGAATCATAATAAAATTCGCTACTTTTAATTTTAAATGTATTATTTAACTCTTTTTCAAATTTTTCATAATTAAGTACTGGATAATATTTTTTTCTTAAATCTTCTGGAGTATAATTTTTATTATATCCACTTAATATTATAGATAAAGCTGTTATTCCACAGCCGTTTTCTTCCATAGTTCCTCCCCAATATTTGTTTTTAGCCCATGGAGAAACTCCGTTTTGCTTATACTCAATATAACATTTATTATTTTTTGTTGTAAATGTCGTGAAATATCCTTCTTTATTTTCTACTCTTTCTTGTCCTTTTCCCTCATATTTTTTATTTTCATCTTCTTTTATTGTTTCATAATTATTAATTTTTTTATTAATAATTCCACTATCTTTATCTTCGTTTTTTCTTGATATAGTGTTTATTTTATATATTAAAATAATAATTATTATAAAAAAAACTATTTTTTTCCAATTTATTTTTAGACTTTTTCTTTTTTTCTTCTTTTCTTCTTTCTTATTAGTTATTTTGTTCATTTACCTTTTTCCTCACTTGTTATTTTTTATTTATTATAAAAAATAAACAAGCAAAGAGTTTTAAGAAATAATTAATAAAATCTTAAATTTTTATGAAGAAATTCTATTTAATACTATATGCAGATAAAATTTTCTTTTTTGCATTTTCAATTACATCTTCTTTATTAGTATGTATATATAAAAGTGTTTCACCTTTATTTACAATATCTCCAATTTTTTTGTTTAATACAATTCCTGCTGATAAATCTATTTTATCTTCTTTTCTTTCTCTTCCAGCTCCTAACATCGATGAAACTTTTCCTATTTTTTCAGCATTTAATTCTGTAACTTTTCCAGCAGTTTCTGATAATATTGGAATTATATATTTTGATTTTTCAAACTTTTCTGGGTTTTCTATAAAACTTATATCTCCACCCTGATTTTCTACAAGTTGTTTGAATTTTTTCATTGCATTTCCATTTTTTATCGTTTCTTCTATAATTTCCGAATTTTGAGAAGCTCTTGCTTCCGTATGTTTTGCTAAGTTTATTATAGTAGAACATAGCTCAAATACTACATTTTTAACATCTAATGGCATATTTCCATTTAGGGAATTAATTGTTTCAATGATTTCTAGATTATTGCCTATATTATAACCTAATGGTTGTTCCATACTTGTAATTACACATATTGTTTCTTTATTTACAAGTTTTCCTATTTGTTCTAATTTAGAAGCCAAAATTTTTGCATCTTCATATGTTTTCATAAATGCACCGCTTCCATAGGTTACATCTAAAACAATTTTATCTGCACCTGCAGCAATCTTTTTACTCATAATACTTGAGACTATTAAAGGAATACTTTGAACACATGATATTGTATCTCTCAAAGCATAAATTTTTTTATCAGCTGGTGCTAAATTCCCACTTTGTCCAATTAAACTTATTCCAATTTTTTTTACATTATTTATAAATTCTTCTATAGAAATTTCTGTTTTATATCCTGGTATTGATTCCAATTTATCAACTGTCCCTCCTGTAAATCCTAATCCTCTACCAGACATTTTAGCTACAGGAATACCAAGTGATGCAATAATTGGTGCTAAAATTAATGTCACTTTATCCCCTACTCCTCCTGTGCTATGCTTATCTACTACAATTCCTAATGAAGATAAATCTAATACATCACCAGAATATGCCATTTCTATTGTTAAATCCATAATTTCTTTATCTGTCATACCATTTAAATAAATCGTCATAATTAACGCTGAAGCTTGATAATCAGGGATTTCTCCCGAAGTATATCCTTTAACAAAATATCTAATTTCTTCTCTTGATAATTCTTCTTTTTGTTGTTTCTTCTGGATAATATCTAAAATATTCATAAATACTCCTCTCTTTCTTATAATAAAAGGAGTAGATTTTGTGTACCTACTCCGTTTTTGTTTTTACATTCCTTTTAAATATATAGTAATATTTTCGTCATTTATTTCAATATCTTTAGAAATGTCTGCACCTTGAATTTCATTATTGTAGAACTTGATTGCAAGTGCTTCCTCTTTAATTTTATCTAAATATTTGTCTAAAATCTTTTTAGTTAAATTACCTTTAGATACAATTCCCAATTCTATTCTTTGTTCTACTTTAAATCCAGCATCTTTTCTTAAAACTTGAATCATTCTTATAAGTTCTCTTTCCATTCCTTCTACAATTAAATCTTCATTTAAGTCTGTATCAATAGCAACTATATATTCTCCTTCTTCTATAAGAGCTATATTTGATTTTGGTTTATTATTCTTTAAAAATGCTTCTTTTGAAATTTCTCCTAGACCTTCTAACTCAATTGTGTTAATTTTTTCATCATTATATTTAGAAACTAAATCCATCATTTTTTCGTCACTTAATTCTGTTATTATTTGTTTAAACTCTTGTACTTTTTCTTTTAATAGTTTTCCAGCTTCTCTGAAATTAACTACTAAATATTCATCATTTAAACTATCTGTGTTTTCTAAAGAAACAATTTCTTTAATATTTAATTCATCTTTAATTATATTTCCAAAATCTTTTATCATGTCTTTTATATCATTTTTTGATATCACATATAATTTAGACAATGGTTGTTTTACTTTAATTTGTTTTGAGTTTCTAAGCATTAATCCTAGATTAATTATTTTTCTTGCTTCTTCTACTTCTTTAATTAAATCTTCATCTTCTAGGCTTTCATCTGGTTTTGGATATTTTGATAAATGAACAGATATCTCTTCATCTGGCTCGAAGCTTCTAACCATGTTTTGCCAAATTTCTTCTGTCATAAATGGTATTATAGGAGCTAAAATTTTAATTAATGTTTTTATTGTATTATAAAGTAAATAAAATACTAATATTCCGTCTTCACTTTCTTCTTTCCAAAATCTTCTTCTATTTACTCTTATATAGAAGTTTGATATTTCATCAACTAAAACTTCAAATTCCTTTATTAATGGTGGTGTGTTATAATCTTCCATATATTTATTTGCTTGTTTTACAAATTCATTTACTCTAACAAGTAACCATTTATCGACTTTACTTAATTTTGAATAATCTAATTTATAATCTTTGATATTTGGCATTGAAAGAGATGCATATATATTGAAAAATACATATATATTCCAGAAGTTTAATAATTTTCTTCTTGCTTCGTCTCCTAAATTATATCCAAATCTAACATCATTTGTTGTTGGTGCTCCTGCATATAAATATCTTGCAGCATCTGCTCCTATTTTTTCAGCAGCTTCATCAAATTTTATCATATAACCTGATTTAGAGAATTTTCCACCATCTTCTTTTACAACTGCTCCATATGTTAAAACAGATTCATAAGGTGCTCTTTCTTCTAATACTACTGACATAAATAGTAATGAATAGAACCATAAACGAATTTGTTCATTCATTTCTGTTACCCATTCTGCTGGGAAATATTTTTTCCAATATTCTTTATCCGTAAAATATTTTAATGTTGAAAATGGTGCAATTCCTGCATCTAGCCAGCAATCACCGACATCTTTTATTCTTTTAACTTTTTTACCACAATGTGGACAAGTTATTTCTACATCATCAATCCATGGTCTATGTAAATCTGGAAGAGTATCTACAATATCTCCTGCTAATTCTTTTAATTCTTCTTTTGAACCAACAACTGTTACTTTTCCACATTCCTCACATTCATATATAGGTAAAGGTAATCCATAAAATCTTTTTCTTGAGATTGCCCAATTTCCCATATTTTTTAGCCAATCTTCCATACGTTTTCCAGAAGATGCTGGTGTCCATTTTACTTTTCTTGATTCCTCAATTAATTTATCTCTTATTACATCACTATCTATATACCATTCTTGAACAGCCTTGAAGATAACTTCGTTTTTACATCTCCAACATACAGGATAGCTGTGTTCATGTGCCTCTACTTTATATAATTTATTTCTTTTCTTTAATTCTTCGAATACATAATCTGCAACTTCTTTAGTGTTTTTTCCAGTCATAAAACCAAATCCATTTATAATAACTCCGCTATCATCAACTGGAATAACAACATCTAAGTTTTCTCTTTTACCAAGTTCAAAGTCTTCTGCTCCACAACCTGGTGCTATATGAACAACTCCTGTTCCTTCATCATTTGCTACATCTTCCCATGCAACTATTTTATGATCTATTCCTTTTTGTTTTTCAAATTCTTCAAAACAAGTTTCATAATGTAATCCTACAAGTTTAGTTCCTTTAAATATGTCTACTACTTCTACTTTATCATCACCTAATACTTTAATCGCATTTTTGCTTAAAATAACATATTTATCATCTGATTTTATTTTTACTTTAGCATAATCAAGTTCTGGATTTACAGCTAAGGCTACATTTGAAGATAATGTCCATGGAGTTGTTGTCCATACAATTATTTTAGAATCTTCCATTTCTACTAATGGAAGTTTAAAAAATACAGCATTATGTGTCATTGTTTTATATGAACCTGACATTTCATGTTCTGAAAGTGAAGTTCCACATCTTGGACACCAAGGCATTGGTCTAAATGATTTTTTTATCATTCCTTTTTCATCACATTTTTTCAAGAAATGCCAAATTGAAGTAATATTTTCTTCAGTATTTGTAAAATATGAATTATCCCAATCCATCCATTGTCCTAATCTTTTTGATTGTGATGTTATTACTTCTGAAAAATGTTTTACTCTATCCATACATTTTTTTGTAAAATTATCTAGTCCATATTTTTCAATATCTTTTTTGTTTTGGAATCCTAATTCTTTTTCAACTTCAACCTCTATCCATAAACCTTGTCCATCAAATCCATTTCTATAATGAGTTGTATAGCCATTCATTGCTTTATATCTCATGAACATATCTTTTAATGTTCTTCCCCATGCATGGTGTATTCCCATTGGATTATTGGCTGTTATTGGCCCATCTAAAAATCTAAATGGTTTTCCATCTTTATTTTTTTCTTGTAATTTTTTAAAGCATTTTTCTTTTTCCCAAAAATCCATGATATTATGTTCCATATCAATAAAATTAAAATCTGGCTCTACTTTTTTCATAATGTTTCTTCCTTTCTTTTATCACCTAAAAACCATTTCACCACAAGCTTTAAACTAGGGCGAAATGGCTACGACTTTTTCTTATCAATTGTTCAAACTATATCATATTTTGGCTATTTTGTCAATAAGTGTAACTCTTTATTTACAATATAATTTTTAATTTATAGTATAAATTAAAAATCAAATTTTATATATATTATTTTTTTAATATTAAAAACATTTTTTCTAAATCTTTTAATGATGATCTTTTATTAATTATCATTATAAATTTACATTTTTAAACTTTGATACTACAAGTTTATTTATTATTCCTATATTTTTTCAAATTTATTTAATGAAAATTTCATTTTTTGTAGAAAAATAATTTAATTTGTATAAAACAAAAAAACAGGGATACAATAAAATTATATTACAAAATTTTTAATGCAAAATATAAATTTTAGAAAGGAAAGGGTATTTTAATATGAAAAACATACAAAAAATAATTTTATTTTTAATTGTATTTTTTATGGCATTAATTTTAAATGTAAGTTTTTGTAGTGCACAACCAGAAGATGAACCTAAGACTTATACAGTAGATAGTTATGATAACTTAGTAAGTGCAATTGAGAGTGCTAAAACTGGTGATACTATTAAGTTAACAGAAAATATTGAAGCTGAACAAACTATCAAAATAACTGACAAAAATATCACAATTGATGGTGCAACACATTATATCTCAAAAGCAGAAAATTTTGCTCTAACTAGTAATGATGGTAGTTTAATTACAGTAGGACCTGGTGGTATAGCAACTTTAACAGGACTAACTTTAAAAAATAGTGAAAAATATGGTGTTCAAGCATATAATGGAGGACATGTTATTTTAGATGATGTAGTAATTAAAGACTGTAAATTTGGTGGTGTTCTTATAAATGGTGGTGTAGTTGAAGTTATTAACGTAACACTTGGTTTTAATGGTGAATCTCGTAATAATGGTATAGAAATTGGTAAAGGAGAAGAAGTTGAAAATGATCCAAAAATAGTAATGAATGGTACTTTAACATCTAGCCAAACTGAAAACGTTATCTATATAGCAACAAATGACTCTTTAACAGAATTTGATGTTGAAAATGCACCAGATTCAGAATATAAAATTTTAACAGAAGGAGATAAAGTTGTTATAGTAGATCAAGAAAATCATATTTTATTTGAAAGTAACTCTAATCCAAAAATAAAAATAGATGGTAATGATTATATAAAAACTATTAATATAACAATTAGAGTTATGGACAAAGTAGTAACAATAGCAAAACAAGAAGGCGAAGTTTTGACTAAAGAAGAAGTTATGTCAAGAATTGATTTAGGAGCTTTAGGTTTTGGAAACTACTCTATAGAAGGTTTTTATTTAGATAATTATTATACAACACCATATGAATTTGAACAAAATTTAGTAGAAGATTTAACAATTTATACAAAGCTTACTTTAAATGAAAAAGACGATACTCCAAAAACAGGAGTACAAAATTATATGATAATTGCTATTTCAGTAATTGCCATATCTACACTTTTATTTGTAACATTAAAAAGAAAGGACATTTAATTAATGGCTATTAAGATAAATTATATTAGATTTATAATTTATCTTAATATCTTTTTATTAAGGTAACTATTATGAATAAATTCAAAAAAGTAAAAAACATTATATACATATTTTTAATAGTACTAATTGTAGTTTCAAGTATTTATATAATCAAGTATTATTACAATATATATAATGCAAAAAGGCAAACAAAATTATTAGATAATATATCTATCGATAAAATATCTGAAGAAAATGAGTCTGTTACAGAAAGTCCTTCAGAAAATATCAATCCTGATAAAACTGAAAGAATGTTAAAGCTTGAAGAACTTCAAAAAAACAATTCTGATATTGTAGCTTGGATTGAAATTGAAGGGACAGAAATAAATTACCCTGTTTTACAGGGCAAAGATAATAGCTATTATATGACACATGATTATCAAAAAAAATATTCTTCAAATGGATCTGTTTTTTTGGATAAAGATTATTCGTGGGATATTCCAAGCACTAATTTATTAATATATGGTCATAATATGAATAATAATACTATGTTTCAAGACTTACTATCTTATCAAAAAGAAAGTTTTTATAAAGAACATCCTAATATAAGATTTACGACTAAAAATGAAGATGTATATTTTGAAATAATAGCTGTATTTAAGTCTCGTGTATATTATAAGTCTGAACAGAATGTTTTTAGGTATTATTATTTTGTAAATGATAAAGGTGAAAAAGATTACAACGATTTTGTTTTAAATGCAAAACGAGCTTCTTTATATGATACAGGTAAAACAGCATATTATAGAAATATTTTAATGACGCTATCCACCTGTTCATATTACACAGAAGATGGAAGGTTTGTTGTAGTTGCAAAAAAGAAATAGTTATCTATAAAATATTAAATTTTTCTTAAGTTTCTAAAAGAAAAATGAAATTTTAAAATTTATATGTTATAATTTCATTGAAAGGATTATTAATATGAATATATTAGTATTAGATGATGAAAAAGAAATAGCAGATCTCGTTGAATTATATTTGAATAATGAAAACTATAAAGTATATAAATTCTATAAGTCAGATGAAGCTATAGAATGTATTAATAATGTTAAACTTGATTTAGCGATATTAGATGTAATGGTAAAAGGAGTAAATGGCTTTGAAATCTGTAAATTAATAAGAGAAAAAAAGTTAACATTTCCTATTATAATGTTGACTGCAAAAATTGAAGATAAAGATAAAATAACAGGTCTAACTTTAGGGGCAGATGATTATATAACTAAGCCTTTTAATCCATTAGAATTAATAGCAAGAGTAAAGTCACAGCTTCGAAGATATACAAAATATAATGGTATAACTGATGAAAACATTATTTATATTAATGGTCTTGAAATTTCTAAATCTAAACATGAATGTGTATTATATGGTAAAAAGATTGAGCTTACTCATCTAGAATTTGATATTTTAGCTTATCTTGCTACATATAGAGGTAAAGTAGTAAGTTCAGAAGAATTATTCGAAAAGGTTTGGAAAGAGAAATATCTAGATAATAATAATACTGTCATGGTACATATAAGAAGAATTAGAGAAAAGTTAAATGATAATATAAGAAATCCAAAATTTATAAAAACTGTTTGGGGAGTTGGATATAAAATTGAATAATAATGAATTTATAAAATTTAAAAATAGTATAGCATTTAAATGTATATTCAAAATTTTAATATATAGTATAATTAGTTTTACCATATTTAAATTAATAGTTGATGGTCTTTATAATGATGTTATTGCAGATAACATATCAAGTATAAATAGAAATCTATATCTTTGGTGTGTTCAAAATAAAACTATTTTATTTATAAGTTCATTTTTTAGTATAATTATAATTGTAGCATTTGTTGTTATAAGAAACTCTAATAAAAATATCGTAAAAATTATGACTTCTATGGATCAAATTTTAAAAGAACCAGAAAAAGAAATTAAGCTTTCTGATGATTTATTAATTTTAGAAAATAGATTAAATAAAATTAGAATAGATTTAATTGCAAATAAAAATAAAGCTCAGGAAGAAGCTCAAAAGAAAAATGATTTAATCATGTATATGGCTCATGATTTAAAGACTCCTCTTACCTCTGTTATAGGTTATTTAACTTTGCTTTCAGAGGAAAAAGATATATCAAAATCACTTCAGGAAAAATATTTGAAAATCTCATTAGATAAATCCCTTAGATTGGAAGAGCTAACAAATCAGTTTTTTGATATTACCAGATATGATTTACATGATATTCCAATTACTAAAAATAGAATTGATTTATCATTTTTAATTGATCAATTAATTGATGAGTTCTATCCTATGTTACAAGCAAAGAATCTAAAATTTTTAGTTAATAAACCTGAACATACTTACTACATTGGAGATGGAGATAAATTAGCAAGAGCATTTGGTAACTTAATTAAAAATGCAATTAACTATAGCTATGAAAATACAGAGATTGAAATAAATATAATTCAAGAAAATGATAAAATTAATCTTATATTTAAAAATAAAGGAGATAAAATTCCTGAATATAAATTAGATAAATTATTTGATAAATTTTATAGAGTGGATGAATCAAGAGCGAGTACAACAGGTGGAACTGGACTTGGTCTCGCTATTACAAAAGAAATTATTGAATTACATAATGGTACCATTTCAGTTAAAAATGATGATGAATATATAGAATTTTCAATAAAATTATAAAGAGTAAGATTCTTCTTACTCTTTTTTTTCTTTTTTACTTTCTTGCATATGATAACACACTTTAGATAAAATAAAATCTGGTGTTATTTTTGAAAAAAATTTTACACATTTAATTAAAAATCCAGGAATAATATTAAATTTACCTTTTAAAAATTTATCTACTGCGTATTTTGCAACAAATTCACTTGATTTTGAACTCAAATTAAATTTAACTCCTGCAACATTATTAAAATTAGTATTTACAGGTCCAGGTTGAAGTACACTTATTTTTACATCAGATTTTTTCTTTTTTAATTCTTCTTTTATTCCCTCTGATAATCTTAATACATAACTTTTTGAAGCATAATAAGCACACATAAGTGGTCCTGGCATACTTGCTGCTATTGAAGATACATTTAAAATTTGTCCATTATTATTTTTTACCATATCTTTTAAATATAATTTTGTTAATACATGTACTGCAACCACATTTGTTTTAATAAGATTTAATTCTTTATTTAAATCTGTTTCTGTAAAATTTCCAAATACACCAAATCCAGCATTATTTACTAATAAGTCAATATCTTTATTTTCTTCATAAAGTTTAAATAAATTTTCCTCTAAATTTAAGTCCATTATTACAATTTTTACATCTACTTTATAATTTTGCTCTAACTCTTGTTTTAATTCATTTAATTTTTCTTCACTTCTTGCAACTATAACTAAATTAATTCCTCTTTTAGCAAACTCTCTTGAAATATCTCTTCCTATTCCAGAAGATGCTCCTGTAACTAAAGCTTTCATAAAACCTCCTTAACTTAATTCTTCCATTGCCTTTTTATATTCTTCCTCATTTGGAGCTTTTCCATGCCAAGAAGCTTTATTTTCCATAAATGATATTCCTTTACCTTTTATAGTTTTTGCAATTATACAAGTTGGTCTTTCTTTTGTATTTCTTGCTATCCTAAAAGCTTCTTTTATTTCATCTATATTATGCCCATCTATTTCAATAACATTAAATCCAAAACTTTTAAATTTTTCATCAATTGGATATGAACTCATTACATCTTCTATTTTTCCATCTATTTGGAGATTATTGTTATCTACTATTACACATAAATTATCTAATTTATATTTGTTTGATGCCATAGCAGCTTCCCAAACTTGTCCTTCTTCTATTTCCCCATCTCCTAAAATACAATAAACTCTATAATTTTTATTATCAAGTTTTGCAGAAATTGCCATACCATTTGCAATAGATAATCCTTGTCCTAAAGAACCTGTTGATATATCAACGCCTTCTACATCATTCATATTAGGATGACCTTGAAGTTTGCTATTAATATTTCTAAATCCATCTAAGTCTTCTTTTTTTATATATCCTTTTTCTGCTAAGCTAGCATATAAAGCAGGACTTGTATGTCCTTTTGATAATACTAATCTATCTCTCTCTTCCCATTTCGGATTTTTTTCATCTATATTCATTTCATCAAAATATAATGTTGCAAGTAGTTCTGCAATTGATAAAGAACCTCCAGGATGGCCAGATTTTGCAAGAAAAACTTCTCTTATTATATCTTTTCTTATTTCTTTTGCTTTTAATTTAATTTCACTTGTTTCCATATCATTCTCCTTATTTAATTAACATCTTCCTTATCATAGGGATTACATGATGGCTTCCACCATTAGAACTTGCATCTTCTACCATTCCAATAAATAAATATGGTAAATTATCATCTAATGTAAAGCAATCAAACCAACCTAAGGTTTTACCAGTTGTATCTTTTGAGACTTTTAATTCTGCTGTTCCAGTTTTTCCTGCAATTGTCATTCCATTTATTTTCATATCTTTTGCAGTACCTTCTGGATTTTCTACAACTTGTATTAAATCATCTTTAACTTCATCTACCGCTTCTTTTGTAAATACATTTTCTGCAATATAAGTTGTATCTTTATTGTCTTTATATTCTAAATATGGTTTTACCATATTTCCTTCATTTACAAAAGCTGAATAAATAGATGCCATGTGAATAGGATTTACTAAAATCTCTCCTTGTCCATAACCTGTGTCTGCAAGTAATGTTTCTGATTTTATTTTATCACTATTTGAATATTTAGATTTACTTAATCCCATTTCAAAATTTATTTCTTCATTAAATTTTAGTTTATTTAACATATTTTCTATATTAGAAGAACCTATTTTTAATGCTGCTTGTGCAAAATAAATATTATCAGAATGTATAAGTGCATTTTTCATATTTTTAGGTCCATCATATTTAGTTAAAGTTGTTATTTTGTAATCTCCCCATGAGCTATCTTTTTGCCAACTTAAATCAGAATAAGAAAATGTCTCGTCAGGAGTTAAAGTATTGGTCGTAAGACCTATTGCTGCTGTGATAGGTTTAAAAGTAGATCCTGGACAATAGCTTTGTAAATATCTAGCCATCATTGGTGTTTTTTCATTTGAAGAAATCTCATTCCATTCACTATCAGATATTCCTAATGTCATTTTATTTACATCATAAGATGGTGTACTTACTAATGCTAAAATTTCACCTGTTTTATAATTCATAACAACAAATAAACCTGCATCATCTTTTAATTCATTATATAAATTTTGTTGTAATGAAGAATCTATTGTTAATTTAACATCTTCTCCATCTTTTTTCTCTTGTTTTATAATTGTATTTTTTCTATTACCATCTTTATCTACTATATAAATTTCTAATCCATCTTCTCCTTTTAACCTTGATTCATATATTTTTTCTAGTCCTGCTTTTCCTATTAAACTAGTAGATGAATATCCTGACATTTTTTCAAGTTCTTCTTTTGTAATATTTTTCATATAACCTGTAAGATGTGATGCAGCTTCTCCTAATGGATACTCTCTTGCATCAACAGTTGTTATTTTTACACCTGGTATTTGAAGTAAATTTTCTTTTAGAGTTGTTTCATCTTTTGAAATAGTTTTTATAGGAACAAAACTATCTTCTTTTACCCATGAAGCTTGAAGTTTATTATTTATTGTATCAATAGTTAAATCTAAAAGTTCAACTATTTTTTTAATATTTTCTTCTTTTTGTTCTCCTAGTTTTTGCGGTACAATTCCAACAGAAGATGCTTTTCCATTTACAGCAATACCAATTTCATTTCTATCTAGTAAATTTCCTCTTGTTGCTTCTATTGTATTTACTTTTACTTTATCTGTATCACCTAATTCTGGAAAAATAAGATTTGAACTCCATGATATTTTATAATCATTATTTTTGTCTTTATTTAAAATAGCTGTATTTTGAAAAGAAACTTCTCCACCTGATACATTCATTTTAGTATTATATGTTATTTTGTAACTTTTTCCATTTAATTTTTCTTTATTTAAGATTTCTATATTCATATTTGTTAAATCTATTCCCTGATAGATATTTTTATTTCTAGTTACAAAATCTTCTTTTGATATTTTATTTTTACTTTCATCATCTATTAAATCATACATTTCTTCATAAGATGATTCATTAATTTTAGATACATAATTTTCTAAATATGTTTCTGGCATTTTACTATTTAATTTAAAATATACAAATATACCAATTATTAATAGTATTATTATAATTACAAAAATTATTAATTTAGTTTTACTACTTTTTCTATTTTTATTATCTCTTCTCATCTTATTATCTCCATATATTTTTCTAAAAAAAATATATCACAAAAACATAGTAAAATCAATATAAACTTATTGCACTTTATTACTATTTTCCACATAATATATTTTAGGTGATTTACATGGAAACTTTAAAATTTGGTTCTATAGGTCCTATTGTGGAATTTGTCCAAAACATATTAAAAATACTTGGATTCTATAAAGGAAATATTGATGGTATATATGGTAATGGTACAAAAAATGCAGTTATGAATTTTCAAAAAAATTTTGGATTAACTTCTGATGGAATAGTTGGTCCTTTAACGTGGAAAAGTCTTACTCCATATATAAATGGTGCTTTAGGTTTTATTATTCCTACAAATATTAGTTATAGTTATTCTATTTTAGAAATTAATCTTAATTCTTTAAAAACTCTTTATCCTTTTTTAGAAATTTTTTCAGTTGGTAAAAGTGTTTTAGGAAATAATATTTTTGTTATTAAAATTGGAAATGGACCTAAAGAAGTGTTTTATTCTGCAGGTATACATGCTAATGAATGGATAACTTCTCCCCTTTTAATGAAATTTTTAGCAGATTATTCTTATACTTATAAAAATAATTTACCTATTTTTGGTGTGAGTTCTAGAGATTTATATAACTCTACAACTATTTATATTATGCCTATGATTAATCCCGATGGTATTAATTTAGTTACAGGAGAAATTAGCCCTAATTCTTCTTTATATTTAAATACTAGCCTTATTGCAAATAATTTTCCTTATATTCCATACCCCTCTCGGATGGAAAGCAAATATAAGAGGTGAAAGTTTGATTAACTTCCACCTCTATTTTGAAAATTAATGTAGTTTAAACTACATTTTCTTTATTAACTAAAATCTGTTCAATTGGCATAAAGTCTTCCATATTTTCACTAATTGTATTTAATAGTGCAAAATTAAATGTAATAAATACATTTTTATCTTTATCAATTTCGATTTTATCAACAAGTCTAAATAGATACGATTTATCTATTTCTTTCATTTCTAAAAATTCATTTATTAAATTATTCATTTTCTCATCATTATTTTTACTTCTATCTAAATGCTGCCCTTGTAAGACTTGAAAATTGTCCATTAATTCAGACTTTTTTATATTTAATTCTTCTCTTTCTTTAATATATTTTTGAGATATTCTTATAAAATCAGACTCTGTTAATACTCCGTTTTAATTTATCTTCATATAATTCATCCATTATTCTATTGTTTTCTATGATTTTAGTTTCTATAGTTTCTATTTGCTTTTTTACTGATGACAATAAATCTATCGTTTTATTTGCTACTTTTTTGTATGTTTCTTCAAGCATTGATTTATTGGCATAAATTTTGCAAACTTTTTTGATGACTTCTATTATTTGTTCTTCAAATTTATAGTAATTTAAATTTCTTGTATAACAACCTCTTTTTTTGTAACCTGTATCTACAATATATGGAATTTTAGGACGATTGACTTTGTGATTTACCTTTAATACAATTTGCATTTGCCATCCGACAATGTTTGCAATAAATCAATCCTCGAAGTAAATAATCATATTGTTTTACAACTTTTTTTGCTCTTTCTTTATGTATTATTTGCACTTTTTCAAATACATCTTTATCAATAATTGCTTCGTGTGTATCATTTACTCTAATATGTTTTTCTTTTTCAACTTTACGAAGTTTCTTTACTTTATAAGAAACGACAGATACTTTATTTTGAATGGTATTTCCAATATAAACTTCATTTTTTAACATATTGCATAATGTTGTTTCATTCCATTTAAAAGTTGTTCTTTCATCTTGAACAATACCTGTCTTTCTATATCCAGAGGGACTTAAAATATGATTATCATTTAAATACTTAACAATTAATTTACTTCCAGTTCCATTTGCATACATTTCAAAAATTTTTTTTACTATATCTACAACATTTTCATCAACAACTAATTTATTTTTGTTAACTCCATCTTTTTTATATCCGATAAGCAGGTGTGCTGCATAAATATTCTCCTTGCTTTTGTTTTTCTCTAAAAACACTTCTTATCTTTTTAGATATATCTTTTGCATACATATCATTTAATATGGCTTTGAATGGTGTAATATCATTGTTTACGGTTTCACTATATGTATCTATACCATCTAATATTGAAATATATCTAACTTTATGCTCTGGAAAATAATTTTCTATATAAAAGCCTGTTTTTATATAATCCCTACCAAGTCTTGATAAGTCTTTTGTTATTACCATATTAATTTTTTGACTTTCTATATCTGTAATTAATCTATTAAATTCAGGTCTATTAAATGTAGTTCCAGATACTCCATCATCAACATACTCATCTATAATAGTTAAATTATTTTCTTTTACATATCTCTCAATTATTTTTCTTTGATTTCCAATACTTTCGCTTTCTTGTTTATCGCCATCTTCTCGTGATAATCTTATATACATTCCAACTCTATAATTTGGGGTTATTAGTTTAAACATTTCACTCCTTTCCATAAAAATATTTACTATTTAGAATAATTGTAACGTGATAATTATATTTTGTCAGCTCTTTTTTCAATATTTTTATTGTTTTTCTTTTGAGTAAAATCGCAAAACATTTTACAAATAACTTTATCAATAGGCGGTTTTGTTTTATTAAATTTGCAGTATATTTTTATATTATTTTTATTCAAAACATACACCTCTTAATAATGTTTATTATTACTTAAATAAGATATTCATAAGTATAGAAAATTTATGAATAAAATCTTAATTTAAATAATTTATAAGCATTAATTCGGCTTTAATATTTTTTGTTAAAATGGGTACAAAAAAAGAAAAATGTGGAGAAAAAAAGATATTACTTTTTACTAAATATAGAAATTAAAATTTATAAAAAATTCATGATTTATTTTTTAACGAATAGTGTGGCATTTTTTAATGCCCAATATTCGCCAGCTTGGTGTTTTGACATCCTTTTTGCTGTTTAGGAGAAAATCTCCTAGTACCTTTTTAAGCCCTCTTGGAGAAATTTTTATATTAAGTTTTGAGAATAAACATAGAAAAAAGCCATTCAAACAAATGGCCTTTAAATTAATTCTTTAATTCCTTTTGCATATATAGAATGTGTTGTTTTATTCTTAACAACTCATTATCAATATTTTGAATATCTTTTGTAAAATATTCTATCATTTCATCAACTTCAGTTTCATTTAATTCACTTGTACCTAATTCTCCATAAAGCAATTTTTCAGCTAAAACTTTTTCATTGTTTTCTTTTTCAAAATTTTCTTTTAAATTATCAACATATGTAAAATTACTATTTTTTTTCTCTTCTTCAATAGTATTTATTTCATTTATGGTATATGTTTTTTCTTTGAAAAATAAACTTCTAAAAAATTTTTTAATTTTATACCATAATCGATTTGTTGGAATTAATTCATTATTCATCGTAATCTACTCCTTGTTTTTGAGTATTTTCAGATATTTCTCCTCTTTTTATTGACAGTTGTTGCTCATAATCTTGTTCTAATTTTTTTGCTTCTTGTAATGCTTTTCTTTTTTCTAAATCTTTTCTTATTAAAATTGCTAGCTCTTGTTGCTTCTTACTCCTACTTACATATTGATTATCAATTTCACTTATTATTTCCATAACATCATATAATTCAGGATGTTGTTCTACATATTGTTCTTTTTCTTTTTCCGTTTGTAATTTTATATATGTTCCTATTAAATTATTTCTTATTCTATCTAAAGCTGTTCCTAGATATCTTTCTTCTTCATCATTAGATTTTCTATTTGGTGGTTTTATATCTCCAGAATTTTTTATCCAAATTTTTATTTTCCTTGCATTTCGCAAATAAGAGGAAATATTATTTGTATCTATTTCCGTTACTATTTCTAACACTTCATCTATTTCTGGATGTTCAGTCCTAAATTTTTCTTTTTCTTCTTCTGTTTGCAATCCTGTATATTGCTTTATTAGTTTACTTCTTATTCTAACTAAGGCTTCTCCTAGACATCTTTCTTTCTCATCTTTTGATTCAGCACTTGGTGGTTTGGTATCTCCTGATTTATCTATCCATTCTTTTATTGCTCTTGCATTTTTTATATATGGATGAATATTATTTTCATCTATTTCATTTACTATTTTCAATACTTCTTCTATCTCTGGATGTTCATTTCTAAATCTTTCTTTCTCTTCTTCTGTTTGCAAGCTTAAATATGGTTTTATTAGTCTATGTCTCATACTAGATAAACTAGTTGCTAGATTTCTTTCTTCTCTATCTTTTGATTTAGCACTTGGTAGCTGTGTATCTCCTGATTTATCTATCCATTCTTTTATTGCTCTTGCATTTTTTATATACGGATGAATATTATTTTTATTTATTTCATTTACTATTTTCAATACTTCTTCTATCTCTGGATGTTCATTTCTAAATCTTTCTTTCTCTTCTTTGGTTTGCAAGCTTAAATATGGTTTTATCAAATTGTGTTGTAAAGTATCCCAAGCAGTTCTTAATCTTTTTTCTTCTTCATTATTTGACTTTTTACTTGGTAACTTTGTATCTCCTGATTTGTATATCCATTCTCTTATGTCTCTTGCATTTTTTATATATGGATGAATATTATTTTCATCTATTTCATTTACTATTTCTAATACTTCATCTATCTCTGGATGCTCATTTCGAAATTTTTCTTTTTCTTCTTCTGTTTGCAAAATTAAATATGGTTTTATTAAATTTCTTCTTAAATTTGCCAAAGCCATTCCTAATCTTTTTTCCTTTTCATCTTTTGATTTAGAATTGGGTGGTTTTATATCTCCTGATTTTTCTATCCATTTTTTTATTGCCCTTGCGTTAGTTAAATAACTACTTCTATCGATAATTCCTTGTACTTCATCTAATAAATCTAAAAAATCTCTTGTTTCTCCTTGTATTCTAAAAATATCTATATCTTCTATATCATCCTGTGGTCCATCTTCATGTCCAACATCAATATCATCATTACCTCTATGATTTTCATTTGTTCTTTTATTAATTTCTGCATCTAAATTATTTTTTAAATAATTATTTACTAAATCAAACACTATTGTTTTTTCTCTTGAAGTATCAGAAGACAATGCTCTACCTAATTGTTGCAAATAGATAATTCTTGAATCTGTTGGTCTTGCCATTACAACACCTGAAATATCTTCTACATGTAATCCTTCATTTAACATTTCAATAGAAAATAATAATTTTAAATGCTCTGATTTTGAAATTTCAAAAGCTTCTAAACTTTTTCTATTATCATTTTCTGTATATCCTTCACCAGAAAAAACTGAATATATTTCTGGATTATCATCAATAGCTTCAAACCATCCTTTTGCTTTACTCATTAACTCATCCATATGCTCTTTATCTTTACAAAAAATTATATACTTTCCATCTTGCTTTTTTATGTTTTTTGCAAATAGCTCTGGTATTCCTTCAGCTTGATCCACTATTTTTCTCATTTTATCATATTTATCTTGTAGTTCTTTTTTCTTTTGCTCATCACTACAATTTGAAATTGCAGTTCTTATCCCTTCTAAATATTCACCTAAGGCATAATCACATTTTACATATGTTGGTGCTTTTACTATTCTATCTCTTAATGCTTCTACTAATGTTAATTCATAATCAATACTACCTTCAAACAAGTTGTCTATAACATTTTTATCATCCATTCTATCAGGGGTAGCTGTTAATCCTAATATTTTTGCATTTGGATTTTTTTCTAATAATGTATTAATTCTTTCTCCCCATTTATCTGCACCTGTTCTATGTAATTCATCCATAATTATAATATCAGGTTGTATCTTATCCATTTGCTCATCTTTTACTCTTAATAAAGAAGGATATAGCATTATTTTTAAGTTTGGAAAATATTCATCCGCTATCATTCTTGCTGGTCTTTCACTTGATGGTTCTTCTCCAACAATATATTTAGCAATATAATTATACATTTGATTCTTTATTGCATTACTTGGCGCCATAAACAAAATTCTTTTATCTTTATTATCTACCATAAGTTGTAGTGCTATAAATGATTTACCACATCCAGTAGGAATTACAACTGATGCTTTGTCTTTAGTTTCATAGGCTTTTTGAACTGCTTGATATGCATCTTGTTGGTGTTTTTGTAATCCTAATTCTGGTTTTCCTTGTATTATCATACTTTACCTCATTTCTTATCATTCTTTAGTAATGTTATTAATAATTATATTTTTCTAACTTTAATCTCTTATTTAAAATACCACTATTATATTTATAACATAAAAATACTTTTTACTTAATAATACAATTTAAAGTTTTAATTTTTCAATTTATATATATTTTTATATTAATTTATCAAAATTTCTTCTTGAATATAAAATTCTTCTAACCTCCATAGTATTATTATTAGTTACTATATAAAAAATTGTATAATTTTTTACATAAATTCTATAATATGTATTTTTTCTTTTTCTAGTAGACATATACTTTTCATAACCTTCTGGATTTTCACTTCGTTTTTCTATTTCTTTAATTACTTCATTATAAAAATTTTCTGCTGCAATTTTATTTTTTAAATTATTTACAATATATTTCAAAATATTATTAAACTGACTGACAAAAGTAGCAGAATATTTTATTGTATATTTATTATTCGCCATCTATTATCCTCCTAGCTATTTTTTTCATTTCTTCATGTGTATAATATTTAGTATTTGTATCTTCTGCTTCTTTATCTGCTTCATCTAATTCATTTTCAATATATTCATTATATTCTAAATCACTCATCAATTTAGAGTATTTTTCTAAACTCATTACTACCATTGAGCCATATCCGTTTTTTGTTAAATAAACCGCTTCATCTTCTTTTAAAACTAGTTCCTCTATTTCTGGATATTTATTCCTTAAATCTGATACTGGTCTAATATTAATCATTTAATATTCCTCCTTGAAATTTTATTATCATAATTTTATCATTATTTTATATCTTTTTCAATATTTTATGCAAAAATTTTAAATGTTTTACACATAAAAAGCAAGATGTTATAAAGCACCTTGCCATCTGTAAATATTTTTATTTTTTAATATATGGAAGTTAATAAAATTCACAGGTGTGGATTTAAACCTCCAATTTCCTGCTGGTTGGAATGAAGCTAAACAAATAAAATACTCACAAGGATTTAATAAACCTGCTCCCCGTGATTTTGTTGGTTTTCGGTCCTCTTACTGAACCAGAAGCACTTGCGATTTATAATTTTACTCTTGAACACGATTTTAGATTAGTTATTTCTTTGCATACTCAAGGTGAAGTTATTTATTGGCAATTTCAAAATTATAATCCTCCTGATAGTTATTTAATTGGAACAAAATTTTCTAATGTAAGTGGTTATACTTTAGATAATACTCCTTATAATTCTAGTTTTGCAGGATATAAAGATTGGTTTATTCAAAATTATAATAGACCCGGATATACTATTGAAGTTGGAAAAGGCACTAACCCATTGCCTATATCTCAATTTGATGAGATATATTATAGAATTTTAGGTATATTTGTACTAGGTGCTATTCTATAAAAATTCTATATTTTTAAACATAAAAGAACTTACATTTTCAGAATGTAAGTTCTTTTATGTATTTTAATCCATAATCAATGTAAGTAAACATTTTCAAAATTATTATTTACCTCTCCTCGCCTCTATCTATATATTTGTTTATATCAAATCCATTTTGTTGTGCAATTTGTATCAATTCACTATATGTTGCTCTTTCTATTTTACTCAAATCCATAATAGCTGCTGGGAAACCACCAAATGCAGCCGTTCCATAATAGTCTATTAAATCTTTTCTTAGTTTTTCAATATTTATTTGCATAAAACTTCTCCTTTATATTTATTTTAAAATGAACTCAAACATGCTAAAATTTTAACAATTTGAGTTCATTTTTAATTTAGTTTGATCTATTTTTTACTTCTTCATTTATTTTTGATATAAATTCATCAAGTTTCATTGCTCCTATATCTCCTTGTTTTCTATCTCTTACAGCAACTAATTTGTCTTTAACTTCTTTTTCTCCAAGTACTAACATATAAGGAACTTTTTGTAATTGTGTTTCACGGATTTTATATCCTATTTTCTCATTTCTGTCGTCTAGTTCTACTCTTATATTTTCTTTTTGTAATTTTTCTACTACTTCTTTTGCATAATCTATAAAGTTATCTGAAATAGTTAAAACTTTTACTTGAACTGGTGAAAGCCATAATGGAAAAGCTCCTTTTGTTTCTTCTATTAGGAAACACATAAATCTATCAAATGTTCCAAGTATTGCTCTGTGGATTACAACTGGTCTATGCATTTTTCCGTCTTCACCTACATATTCAAGTTCAAATCTTTCTGGCAATAAGAAATCTAATTGACAAGTTGAAACAGTTACATCATGTCCTACAGCAGATTTTAATTGAACATCTAGTTTTGGTCCATAAAATGCTGCTTCTCCTTTTGCTTCATAGAAGTTTATTCCTAATTCTTTTAATATTTCTCTTAGTTCTCCTTCTGCCTTATTCCACATCTCATCATCGTCAAAATATTTTTCTTTATCTTCTTTATCTCTTAAAGAAAGTCTAAATTCATAATCTTTAAATCCAAAATCTTTATATACAGAAAGTATTAGTTCTACAACTTTTCCCACTTCTTCTTTTATTTGATCAGGTCTTACAAAAAGATGAGCATCATTTTGGCACATTTCACGTACTCTCTCTAAACCACAAACACTACCACTATCTTCAAATCTGAAGTCATGTGCCAATTCTCCTATTCTTATTGGTAAATCTCTATATGAGTGCATTTTATTTTTATAAACTAACATATGATGTGGACAATTCATTGGTCTTAAAACTATTTCTTCTGTATCCATTTTCATAACTGGGAACATATCATCTTTATAATGATCCCAATGTCCTGATACTTTATATAATTCTGAATTTGCAAGTGATGGTGTATAAACATGACTATATCCTAAAGCAACTTCTTTATCTTGTATATATCTTTCTAAAAGTCTTCTTATAGTTGCTCCATTTGGTAAATACATTGGAAGTCCTGAACCTACTAATTTATGTGTCATAAATAATTCTAATTCTTTTCCTATTTTTCTATGGTCTCTTTGTTTTGCCTCTTCTAGTTTTGCTAAATATTCATCAACTTGGCTTGCTTTAGGAAATGATATTGCATAAATTCTCTGTAGCATTTTGTTTTTCTCATCACCTCTCCAATAAGCTCCTGATGATGATAAAAGTTTTACAGCTTTTACTTTTCCAGTACTCATTAAATGTGGTCCACTACATAAATCTACAAATTCGCCTTGTTTATAAAATGATATTTCTTCATTTTCTGGCAAATCTTTTATTAATTCAACTTTATAGTTTTCGCCTTTTTCTTCCATTAATTTAATGGCTTCTTTTCTTGATAAAACAAATTTTTCAATAGGTAAATCCTCTTTTATTATTTTTTTCATTTCTTCTTCAATTTTTAGTTTATCTTCATCTGTAAAATTGTTTTCCACATCAAAATCATAATAAAATCCTTCATCTATTGCCGGCCCAATTGCCAATTTTGTTTTTGGCATTAATCTTTTTATTGCTTGTGCCATAATATGTGATGTTGTATGCCAATATGCCTTTTTTCCATCTAAGTCGCTTTCAAAAGTATGTATTTCTAATTTACAATCGTCTTTTAGGATATATCTTAAGTCTACTACTTTGTCGTCTACACTTGCACATGTTGCCATTCTTGCAAGCCCTTCACTTATTTCTTTTGCAACATCTAATACACTTTTTCCGCTTTCAACTTCTTTTACACTTCCATCTTTTAATGTTACTTTAATCATAATAAAACCTCCATTTTCCATAGAAAAACACTCCTATGGTTATTAATTTTCATCCATAGGAGTGCTATATTTAGCACGGTTCCATCCCGTTTTTTACTTAATTTAAAGATGACTACTTTTTAAACGCTAGCTTTTTAGCTAAAAGAGGTAGTTTTTCAAATGTGTTTTCTAAAATTGGCTTTCAGCCACGACCAATTCTCTCTTATAGTAACCTTCATTTTACTTTGTCTCTTATACGTTTCATATAATTTATATATATTTTATATCGTTTTTGCTTTTAAGTCAATATCTTTTGTACTTTTTTCATACAAAAAAACACTTGTAAAGCACTTTATTATCCGTTTCAAAATTAGTTATAACAATGTTTTCAAATAGGTGTATAACAAATATGAATTATTTGTTATTAACTATATTTTTAATTTATCGTGATACTTTTCTTTTAAAGCAAAATTTTCGCAGAACTATTTATTCTACGAAAATTTTATAAGTAAATAATATCAATAAAATATTTATTTTGCAATAGTTATTAACTAAATTTATAAAAAATTTTAATTACTAACTAACAAAAAAGTGAATTTATAAAAATCGTTTAAAACCCTAAAAAATTAAAGGAATTTCTTTATTATTACTTTCGTAGAATAAATAGTTCTGCGAAATAATAATAAGGAGGAAAAGTTGAAATGACAAACACAAGACAAAACATTAAAAACTTAAAACAAAAAGGTATTACTTTAATAGCTTTAGTTGTAACAATAATAGTATTGTTAATCTTAGCTGGAGTAAGTATACAGATGATAACAGGACAGAATGGAATATTAAATAAAGCAAGAGAGGCAGCAGATAAAACAAAAGCTGCAGCAGATGAGGAACAGAGAAGATTGGATGATGCAGTTGCAATTATTGATGGAAAAGGTTTTATACAAAATTCAGATGGGACTATACAAAGTATAGATGGAACAATACAAGGAATAAAAATAGGTGATTCAATAAATTATAATGCTCAATTGGATAATAAAAATTTAAGTTATACTTCAAAAGAAGACCAGAATGGAAAAGAAAGTCAAGTTTTTGATGTAAGTAAATATACAAAAGGATGGAAAGTATTAGGAGTAGAAAATAATAAAATTTTAATAATATCAAACGATATAATAGAACCATCAGAAGGAGGTCTTTGGAGTAATGGACATAAATTATATTGGCTAAAAGGGAAAAAAGGACATGAAAATAGTATTGAAGAATTAAACAATATATGTGATTTTTATGGAGCTGGAAAATATGCAGTAGGCGGAAGATGTATAACTGCAGAAGATGTAAATAAAATTACAGGATATAATCCAAATTGTGTAGGAATAAGAAATCCATCTAAAGATCAAATATTAACAGGAACGAAATGCTTTAGTGGAAATTTATATGAATATGGAAATAAAATAAAATATTTATGGGATGGAACAGAATATCCAAAATATGAAAGTAGTATAGGTTTAAATGATAAATTATCTACAGGTCATCCAGATTATTTTATGTGGTATACTGATAAATGGAATACAAAAAATAAACCAGATAATGTAGATGAAATTGAAGAAATTACTACACTAGAAGCCACAGCATATAAATATTATCCAGAAACATTAAAAGAAGAAAATACATCAGCTATCGTTGGAATAACCGATGATAATTTAGAATATAATTTATTATTTAATTTAACAGATCCCTACTGGCTTGCAACTAGATATTGCTTTCCTGATGTTACAATGACAACATATGGTTGTTTTTGGATTAAAGATGGGTTTGTAGAATTTATGTCATTGGCTGGTTCAAAAGGCTCAGAATATGATAGGCCGGCGGGAATTAGACCTGTTGTATATTTAGATATGAGAGTCAAATTAAATCAAAATGGAGATAATAATTGGACATTAAGCTATTAAGGGAAATAAAGTTAGATAGAAATACGTTTTATCAAAGATTTGATGAAAAATATTAAAAAATATATTTTATTCGATAATGATTAATCTAAATAATTCAAATAAAAAATTTTACACAAAGTTAGATAAAAGATGTTGATTTTGTGAATCAGTTAAATAATGAAGGAGAATAAATTTAGAAGGTAGATTCGCAAAATATAAATAGTGGTTATCCTATACTAAGTTGGTAATAGAAAAATGTATACTAGATATAAATAAAATTAAAAATATAGCGGGTGGAGAAGTTTTTCCCGCTATTTTAATTGCTGCGAAGCAGCAATGGAACGAAAGATTAAGAAAGAAGAAAAATTGAAAAAAAGAGTTAGCCTCTTATATAATATAATTATGTAACTAAAAGTTGCAAATATATTATATATGAGTTTTTTACTATGACAAATGGGGAATTATTAGAAAAAAAGAGCCAGGACATGAATATGAGAAATTTTTCTCACTATACATATGATTTTTATATAAGAAAGACTAAATGGTTGGATTCGAACCAACATACTCTCTCACGACCAAATTTAATTTTAGTAGGTAGGACCAAAGTTATTAAATATTTTTAATCTTTAAAATTCTTTAATTTCAATAGTTTTAGCTAATCATTTATTTTTTATACAGCCGTGTCAGTTTATTTTAAAATATTGAAACTCAACAATAATAGGGTTTTGAACTATTTTCAAATAAAACTGAAATATGTTCAAAACCCTTATTTTTGGTGGGTAGGGTTGGATTCGAACCAACGTACGCTCTCACGGCCAGATTTACAGTCTGGTGCCATTAACCACTCGACCACCTACCCAGATATGCTTTTTTAAAAGCACTTCTTTATTATAAGATTAAAACTATAATTTGTCAAGTGTTTTTATATTTTTTTATATCAAACTTGCACCTATTATTCCAGCTTCATTTGCAAATTTTGCAACTTGAATTTCAATATTGTCTCTTTTATTAAATAATAAATTAGAATTCAATAGCTTATTTTTCAATCCTTCAAGCAATAAACCTTCATATTTTGCAAATCCTCCCCCTAAGCATATCATATCAGGTTCAAATATATTTATTAGATTTGAAAGTCCTAGTGCTAAATCATTCAAATATTCTTCAACTATGTCTTCTATTTCATTTATTCTTAATTCCATTTGTGCTCTTAATTCAGGTCCAGATATTTCATTGGGTAAACTTAATCTTTCTATAGCTTTCTTTTTTAATGCCAATATACCTGCATATTTTTCAAAGCATCCTTTTTTTCCACACCTACATTCTAAACCATTTTCTTTTATTACCATGTGTCCGAATTCTGTTCCTTGAAAAATACTTCCCTCAATTAGTTTACCTTCATAAATAAATGCTCCCCCTATTCCTGTTCCTAAAGCTAAAAATAGTACATTTCTAAAATTTTTACAATTACCAAAAGTATATTCTGCAATTGCTGCACATTTACTATCATTTTTTATAAAAACTTCTACATTTGTTTTTTCTTCTAATTCTTTTTTTATGTCATAATTTTCTATTCCTAAATTTACAGATCTTAAAACTTTATTATTAGAAATAGATCCAGCAATTCCAAGTCCGATTTTTGAAAAACTATATTTATTTTTTAATTCCATTATAATTTCGGTTATATATTGAATTGCAATTTTTATTAAATTTTTTTTATCTTCTTGAGTAAAATTTTTCTCATGTTTTTCTACTATATTTCCATTTTCATCTACTACACCTATTGCAATGTGACTTCCACCTAAATCAATTCCAACTTTAAACATATATTATTCTCCTTCATAATCTAATAAAGGGAAATAACAAATATTATCTCCCTTTAAAATTATTTATTTTATTTATGTTCCCAAATATGCATCAAATAAGAAGTTACCCATATAAACTTGAATCATAGGAACTACAACTACTAATACGAAGAATATTAGTACTACTCCAACGATTGAATACATAACTTGAGGTAATACTGCCATAATTTTATCCATTGTAAGGTTAATATCTATTTGTAAATATTCAACAAGTTTATCCATCATTTCTGGCAAGTCAGTTTGCATACCAATTTTAAGCATCTCGGTAATCATAGGTGATGGTAATCCCGTCTTTTCAAAAGGTTCAACCCATGATTCACCAACTAAAATATTTTTCAATGAGTTTTCTATAATTGAAAGCATAACATAGTTATTTATAACATTTTTACTTACTTCCAATGACTCTTGTATTCTCATACCATTTCTCAAATTTAAAAGCATTGCTTTCATTAATCTTGAAAAATCTAAGCTAAAGATTAATTTACCAAATATAGGCATTGTATATTTGAAATAATGATATTTATATTTTCCTTTAGGAGTTTGTATATATACAATAACAGCTATTACAGCAACAACTATAATTGCTGTTGGGATGTACCACCAACTCATAAATGACAGCATCGCATTTTCAAACATTATAGTATACCAAGGTAATGTTGAACTCGTTCCAACTTCATCAAATACGCTTTGTATTGCCGGGATTGAATATAGTGCTCCAACGAATAACATGACAATAAGTAAAACAAATTGTAATATATTTGGTATTAATATTCCTGCTAATCTTCTATGTATATCTGCATTGTTATCTAGGTATTCTACAGCTTGAAGTAGTGAATTTTCTAAAGATCCTGAAAGTTCTCCAACTTTTATCATATTTGTATAAATATATGGAAATACATCTGAATAAAATTCCATTGTTTTATACATATAATCTCCTGCTTCAACACCTGCTAAAATATCTTCAATAATTGCAGCTAATGTTAAATTTTCTGTACTATCGATAAGAGTGCTTAATGCATGAACATTGTTAAAATTTGCCTTTTTTAATAAGTAAAAATTTTGTGTAAAAACAGAAAGGTCTCTTTGTGTTACTTTGTCTTCTGTACCTAAGTAACTATTTAACTTATCTTTAAGTTTTACTTTTCTTCTTGTATCATTTACGATAGCTGTTGTATTAACATCATTTATATTTCGCTGTACTTCAGTCATATTTCTTCTTTTTTTGGCAATACCTTTTCTTCTTACAGCACTTTGTACTATATTAATTGGATACAGAGAATTTGCTTTAAGTTTTCTAATTAAAGTTAATCTATTGGCTTCTTCAACTCTGTTTGTAACAATTCGTCCGTCTTTTTTATTTAAAGCCCTATAACTAAATTGCGCCATTATTTTCCTCCTAAAAAATTAATATATTAATACAATTTCATAAATTATCCTCTTTGTTTTAATTTTAATTGCATAATTGTTCTATTTAATATTTCTATATTTTTTTCTTCTATTTGAGATTTTGCTTGTTCTAATGTTATTTTTCCATCCACAAAAGCTTTAGCTAAAGAATTGATTAATCCAATTGAACCTTTATCGCTTCCACTCTGTATTGCATCTTCAATTTCAGATACACTTATTTTTTCTTTTCTAATAACACCTGCTACTATATTATCAACTAACATAACTTCTGGTATTAAAACTAATTTGCCATCAGAACCAGGAAGTAATCTTTGTGATACAACAAGTTTTAAGATAGCTGATAACATGTATTTAATTTGTGCTTGGTCTCTAACCTCATAAAAGTTTATCATTCTGTCTATTGTTTCTGCACAAGATTTAGTGTGAAGAGTTCCTAAAACTAAGTGTCCAGATTCTGCCATTTCAATACCTGCTTCCATTGTTATTTTATCTCTTATTTCTCCGGATTACAAGTATGTCTGCGTCCTCACGTAAAGCATTTTTAACTCCATCATGGAAGCTCATAGTATCTTGAGATAATCCTACTTCTTTTTGTACAATTACTGATTTTTTTGAAGAATGTTTAAACTCTACTGGGTTTTCAAGTGTTATTATTTTTCTATTTTGATTTTCATTTATTTCATTAATCAATGCATTTAATGTCGTTGTTTTACCAGAGTTTGTTTTACCTGTTACTAGAATCAATCCTTGAGGTTGATACATCATTCTCCTAACTATATCAGGTACTCCTAAATCTTCAAATTTTGGAAGTTCATTTTTTATAATTCTTAATGTTGCGATAGGTATTCCATTTGTTGATGATATATTTACTCTGAAACGTAATCCTTTATATTCATGTGTTGTATCTAATTTTCTTGTTTCTTTATAAACATTATCTGCATCAACATTTCCTTTTATTAAGTAATCATATATTTCGCTCATATCTTTTTCTGCTAATTTTTTTGATCCTTCAACAGGAATTAAATTTCTCGCTATTCTTAAAATTGGTGGATTATCTACAATAAAGTGTATATCTGATGCATCCTTTTCAATTGCTTCATCAAGAATTTTGTTTATATCTATCATTATTCTTTAGTCCCCTTTCAAATTTAAAAATTTATAAAATAAATATTATAAATTGTTGTATATTACTAGCTTTCTATCGAGCTCGGCAAAAGTTGTTTGTCCTGCTATTACTTTGTTTATTCCATCAATAATTAATGGTCTATAATTTTTTTGTAAAGCTACTTCTCTTATTTCAATACTTGATTTTCCTTCTAGTATTACTTTTCTTATGTCATCATCTATGTTTAATATCTCGAATATACCTATTCTTTCATAGTATCCTGATCCATTACATTTTTCGCAGCCCATTGCATCATATGTTTTTACATCCTTTAAGTTAAATTCTATTCCATATTTTTCGCCTATCTTCTTTATTGCATCTTTTTCTCTTGTGTTAAAGGCTCTTTCTTTTTTACAATGTGGGCAAATTCTTCTTACTAGTCTTTGGGAAATAGCAGTTCCAACCGTACTTGCAATATCATAATCAGCTAATCCTAATTTTCTTAATCTTGTTATAACTTCTATAGCATCAATTGTATGTATAGTAGATAACACATAGTGACCTGTTTGTCCAGCTTGAATTGCAATTTCAGCTGTTTCTCTATCTCTTATCTCACCTAATAAGATAACATCTGGGTCCTGTCTTAAAATAGTCCTTAAAGAATCTGCAAATCTTATATTAGAATCTATTTCTATTTGGTTTAGTCCAGGTATTCTAATTTCTATTGGGTCTTCAATTGTTGTTATATTTATGTCATCACTTTTCAAGTAATCAAGTATACTATAAAGAGTTGTTGTCTTACCTTCTCCAGTTGGTGCTGCTATTATAGCAATACTATTTTTTTTGTTTATTGCTTTATTTAGTTCATTTTCATCATATGGATATCCAAGTTCAAATATACTTTTTATATCATCTGTTTTTTTAAGCATTCTTAAAACAAATTTTTCACCATATATATTTTTTTGAGAAGAAACACGAATATTATAATTATAGTACATTGTAATTCTACCATCTTGTGAGTTCTGTTTTTCTTGATGCATATTAGAAATTGCTTTTAATCTTCCTATAATTTGTTGTTGCTTATCTTTTTCAATATTTGCTATTACATAAAGTTCTCCATCAATTCTAAATCTAATTCTAACAGAATCTGCTTGTGGTTCTATATGTATATCTGAAGCTCTTTTTTCCATAGCTGATTTTATTATATTATCAATTAATTCTGTTACATTGTTCGCATTTTCCAATTCATCAATATTTTTTTCAGATTCAATTTCTAATTTTTCAAAATATTCCTCAACATTGGTTTCAAAAGCAATATATTGTTCTATTACTAATCCTTTGTTTAAAAATATCATCTTTATATTTTTGATATTTTCTTTATTATCTTCAATATCTGCAAATGCTACTTTTACCTTTCCATTTTCAAGATCAAAAGGAATTGCTTTATATTTTTTCATCATATCTATTGGTACATATTCTGTTGGATCTATTTTAACAGTATCTTCTGTAATAAGTATACCTTTTTCTCCTAAAATGTCTCCTATTTCTTCTATTATTTTAGCAGAGTCCCCTATTTTTAATATATATAATATATCTCCTATTTTTTTGCTGGGATTTTCTGCTTGATATTTTAGAGCAGCTTCTATATCATTACTAGTTACTACTCCTCTTCTTGCAAGTTCTATTCCTAAAGGTTGTTTTCTAGATATTCCCATAGTGTCTCGCATCCTTTCTTTTGTTTTTAAATTTATACATAAAATGTATTTGAAAATTCCTGTTCATTTATATTAAAGTTTACCAATATTTTTGTTCCATCATATTTAAAAGCATTACCATTTATAGTTACATTTGTACATAAGATTATGTTCTTAGTTAAAGTATCCCCTGTTTTTTCTATATAAGATAGTTTTTCATTTTCAATAGTATATTCATGACTCTCTCCATTTAAAAATGTGAATTTTAAATGGTTTCCTGAAGTTGTGCTTGTACCTATAATTTCTACACTATTTAACTCTTCTGAATTTGTATCTTTTGTAAAAAATGCAAGAAAACTTGTATATTCTTCTTTAGAACTATTTTGTGCTGATATTTCATCTGTATTTTTAAAAAAATACCCACTAAAAGAGCCAACCATTCCAATTACAACAATCAAACCTATTATATAAATAACAAGTGATGTTATTGTTATTCCTCTTTCCTGTTTCAAATTTCATTTCCTTCCTCATTTAAACTATTTTTTACTTGTAAAACTTCACTTATCTCAATATCTTTTGTGTCTTTCCCTAAAGGATATGTAACTTTAACATTTACTTTTTTTACTAAATGTGTTTTTATATCTGTCTTTACATATTGACTAGGGTTGTCATATGTTACTTCTATTTTATAAGTTATATCATCTTTATTTATTGTGCCTGTAAAATTTCCACTACTAGTTCCATCTCCATATTTTTCATTCAGATATGTTTCTACTTCATCAAGATCTGTACAATCGGCTGCCATTCCTTTAGCTTCTTCTAGTATTTCTACCGCAATGTCTATACTTGAAGCACTTCTACTCAGTCTAGATTTATATTGACCCAAACTATATACTACCCCTATAGTTGTAGGTATTAATATTAGAATTACTAATACTGAAATTGCCATATCTATTCCTGAAAAACCATTATTTTTTCTTAGATTCATTATCTCTCCTTAAATTAGTGATAAATAAAATATAATTCACCTATATAAATTATAATATTTGCTATTCCTAGTAAAAATCCAAATTTGTATAAAGCCTTCATATTGGTACTCTCTTTTTTAGATTTGTTTAGAAAATTTTTTAAAGTATAAAGTCCTTTTACAATTCCTATTGCTAGTATAACTATAAGTATTGCTCCTAATGCTGGTATTATTCCTGTATTTATTAACATTATTACAATTAACATTAATACTTGATATAAATAGCTTACTTCTGCTGTATTTATTTGCTTTTCGCAGTCTAATATAAGTAATATTATTAATGCAACTAAATACATCACATATCTATATATACTAGTTTCACCCATTATGCATAGATATATTATGTACAAACAAGATATAGCGAAACCATAGTATAACACACCTTTATCAATTTTTCTTTCCTCTTTATCAATTCCTGCTATTAAAAATATTAAAATTAGATAAAGTGCAATAAATATAAATTTTGATATAACTTCAATATTCAAATTATACACATCTAATTTTAATGCAAATGCTATTGCTAAAAACGTAAGTCCTGATAATATCTCCAAAATCAAATATCTTGGTCTTATTTTTTGCTTACATTTTTTACATCTTCCACCTAAAAATATGTAACTAAAAATTGGAATTAACTCAAAGAATCCTAATTTATGTCCACATTTTGGACAAAATGAATGTGTGTGAACTATATCTAATTTTCTTGGGATTCTGTATACTGCAAGAGTATAGAAACTTCCAAATAATGTTCCAATTATAAATATTACTATATATAAAAATACGTTCATTTTCTCTTCTTTCTTTTTTCATTTTCCTATTTTTAAGTAAAGCATATGCACATCCGCATGCATATGCTTACTTAATTTTATTTTATTAGGATATTATTCTCCTTTTGCCTTTGTTCCCCATTTTACATTACCTTTGTCATTAACTGTTCCAGTAACAGTATATGTCTTTTCTGCTTTATCAGTATAAGTAATTGTTATAGTAGGTTTTGAGTAACTTATTGAAAATGTTGCTCCATCTCCTGTTAATGAAGTTGCTGTATCTGTACAAGCTTTAGAAATTACATCATCATCAGTTGTTGAAGAAGTCCATCCTAGTTCAGTAGTAGAATCTGTATATTTCCAAGACAAATAGTCAGCTGTATAAGTTCCGCAAGTTAATCCAACTATATCTTCAGCTTCTCCTAATTTTGTTTTCCATCCAGCTTCTGTAGCTCTATTTAAGATACCATTTTGTCCTGTAAGCATTGCTATAGATACTCCTGCTAAGATTAATAAAACAATTATTGTTACTACTAAAGCAATTAAAGTAATACCTCCTTGTTTTTTCATGTGTGTTTCCCTCCTTTTTTTGATTTGTTTATTTTTTCTTAATTAGTACTTAAAACTAATTAATGTTAATACCTTTGTATTTTTATTTTGAACCATTATTATTGGAATATACACTTGGTTCTTTAGTTTCAACTTTTGTATCATTTTCGTCTGTAGTTCCATTAATTATTTGTCCACTTGTGTCTGTCTGTTGTTGGTCTTGTCCTTCACCTGGTTCTATTGACTGCTCCATTTCTGCAAATGGATGTGGTTTTCCTGGAACATAATCATAACTTTTTTGATAGTTATTTAAATCTGTTGATGTTACTGTATATGATAATATTGGTTCACTATTTGCACTTCTTTTGATTATGTCATCTTCTAATAAATCTTTTATTTCTTCTGATGCGGCATAAACTTCTATGTCAGGAACTATTTTCCTGTTTGGTATCCATTGATATAAAGATATAGCTAATACCAACATTACAGCCAAACAAATTAAAAGCATTATAATTATTTCTTTTATTATTTTTGTCATTTTCTCATCATATGATAATTTCTTATCATATTACTCCTTTCCTTTAGTTTATTAATTCATCATATATTGAAGTTGCATCATCAGTTTTCTGTGTGTTTTGAGTTTTGTTTTGAGTATTTGTTGTGTTGCTTCCTGAAGTATTTGTTGAAGTGCTTGTATTTGTAGAGTTTGTAGTATTTGTTGTGTTAGTGTTACTTGTTGTATTTTTACTTGAACTTCCACTTGAAGTAGTTGTGTTTCCAGTCGTGTTTGTTGTATTTCCTGAACTATTACTTCCTTTATCTATTTTGTTTAGATCTATGTAAATCTCATTGCAATTAAATGTTGCTCCTATAACATCAGTTGAACCTGACATTGAAAATTTATCGATTTTAAATCCAAGTTTTGAATCATTTTCTATATCATATATAAAAGCTGTAATTCCACTATATGTTCCTGTTGCCGTAAATGTTAAATTATATAAGTCTTTAACTCCTGCACTATTCACATCTATTTTTATATCTATGTTTTCATCTTTTGCGAAATTTCCTAATTTTGTCCATAAATAATCAATATCATATTTTTCTGAAGTATAATTTCCACTATTTAAGTTTGAAAGTTCTGCTTGATTTTCATATTCTGTTTTAGAATCTATTAAAGTGTCTTTGCTTGAGTCAAGTGTTAAAAGAGCATTTGAATAATTATTTTTTATAGTCTTATTTAAAGTTTCTATTTTCTTTTCAATTGTTTCATTTTCTTCTTTTAATCCTAAGAAACCTTTTACACCTATAGCTCCTGCTCCACTTATCATAAAATATACTGTCCAAATTAGAAGCAAAGCTACTATTACACTTATTAATATTTTTCTCATGGCAACTCTCCTTCTATAGTAACTCTAACATATCCATCATTTTTAAAACTACTAGATGATACTACATTTTTCAAATGTCCAGCTAATTTTAATTTTGATATAAAGTAACCTAATTGATCGTAATCTGTTGATTTTGCTTCAATTACAATATGTCTTTCTGTAGTGTTTTGTATTGAAACAAGTTGTACAGCTTCTGGTATTGAAAACATTATCTGATTTAATAAATTAGGTATAGTGTTTTTCATCTCAGCTATGTTACTTATTTTTTCATTTATCGTTTTTAATTTTTCTGCTTTTTCAACATATGTACTTTCTATTTCTTTTAATGTATCTGTATCAGCATTTATTTTTCCTATTTCTGAATTTTCTGATGCAATTAATCCATCAATTTCTTGTTCCTTCTTTTTCATCTGACTATACAATAGTTTAGAAAATGTAAGAAATATTATATTTACTAAAAATATTGCAACTATAGTTCTTATTAAAATTTTTTCTGTTTTATTAAGTTCACCTTTAAATGAAAAGTCTATCTTTATTTTCTTTTCTGATTTTTCAGCTTTGCTTGGTTTATTATTTCTAGAAGTTAATATATTAAATTTTTGTAAGATATTTACTTCCTTGAAGTTCATACTTTGTGAACCTTCTCCCAAAGCAGTCATTGCAAGTGATATAGCACTATTTACTTCTATGTAATCTTTTATATTTACCTGTGTTGATGATGCTTCTAATATATTTGGTTTCAATATTTTACAATCTGCTGTAGTCAAAAACTCTTGGAAATATAAATCTATATTATTTATTGATGCTAATGTTCCTGTTAAATATACTACAGATATTTTTTCAGGAGAAGAATCAACTATTTCTTTCATCCTTTGACTTATCTGATATAAAGTAGGTAATATTTCCTCTAAATATGGTTGTTCGATTTGGTCTACTTCTGCATCAGAAGTATAAATAGTTGTTCCTTTACATATTTCATATGCTTTACTCATAGAGTTTTCAATTCTATTTATTTTTCCTAATATTTCTTCACTACCTATATCTAATGTTTCTACATCATATATCTGATTATTATATATAGTTGTAATTGTAGTCTTTTCTTCCATATTTATAATAATTGAATTTTCTTTTTTATCTAATTTTCCTACACTAACTATTGATGTTCCAATTGGAGTAATTCTTATTAAATTATCTTTAGCAAAATAAGATTTTTGTTTATTTAATTCTATTTTATTTACTACAACTTGTATTGCTCTTAATTTTTCTCCATCTTGTACATTTGGTACAATAGCATGTCTAGTTTCAAATGCTTTTGAATTATATTTATTCTCATCACAATAAGTTTCAAATTCGGTTACTACACTTTTTTGTATATCTTGTTTAGAAAGTAGTGCAAATATATCATAATACAAATATTTTTCACTACTTAAATTAACACTTATTGGTGTATTAAAACTAAATGTTTCTTCTATAATTTTCTTAATTTCTAAATTTACGTCATCTTCATAGAATTTCATACCAAAAGCTTCAATTTTAAAGTCTCCTTTATCTTTTGAGACTTTGGCATATTTTATTATATTATTTTCAATATAAATACCTAAGCACTTTTGCATTTTGGCACTCCTTGCTTTATTATTTTTCTTTTTTTATTGTATATTTTTTAATCTGTAAAATCAATATATTTAAACTAAATGTCATGTAAATGTAAAATGTCCGTAATATTTGACGTTTTTTGTAATATTTTTGATAATTAATAAAATAAAGATTACTTTATTAACTAAAGTAATCTTTATTTACTTTTATTGTTTTTTCATTTTTGGCTTTGAAATTAGTGATGCTATATATCCAAAAAATACGGCTGCAGCTACTCCTCCTGCACATGCTTTTAGTCCTCCTGTAAATATTCCTATAAATCCATTTTCTTTTACGGCTTCAATAGTTCCTTTTGCTAAATTGTTTCCAAATCCTGTTAATGGAACTGTTGCTCCACAACCTGCAAAGTCTACTAAATATTTATATATACCAAGCCCTCCTAAAATCGTTCCAATAGTTACAAACATTACTAAAATTCTTGCAGGAGTAAGTTTTGTTTTGTCAATTAGAATTTGTCCTATAATGCAAATAAATCCTCCAACTATAAAACATCGTAATAATAAAGACCAATCAAAATTTTGCCAAAATTCCATATATATTTCCTTTCCGAATCTTTAATTCTAATTATATTTCAATAGAAATTGCTTGAGCAATTCCAGGTATAGATTCTCCCTGTTGTGAACTCATTGAATTCATTAAGGCTCCTGTTGCTATTAACAATATTTTTTTTAGTTTTTTCTCTTTTAATTCTTTAAATAAATATCCAGAAAATACACTTGCACAACATCCACATCCACTTCCTCCGTGAATGTGTATCTTGAGTCAATTTATCGAAAATTAATACACCACAATCATTATAAACTGATTTAATATTATATCCTGCATTATCACATAAATCAATTAAAATATCTTTACCTATATGTCCTAAATCCCCTGTTAAAATTGCATCATAATCACTTGGTTTTCTTCCAGTATCTTTAAAATGAGTCATTAAACTATCAAATGCTGCTGGTGCCATTGCTGCTCCCATATTATTTGCATCTTTTATTCCCATATCAACAATTTTTCCTGTTGTTATATAAGTAATTTTAGGACCATCTCCTTCTTTTGCAAGCATTGCGGCTCCACATGCTGTAACTGTCCATTGTGATGTAGGCGGCCTTTGGTTTCCAAGTTCTAGTGGAAATCTAAATTGTCTTTCTGAACTACAGAAATGACTTGATGCACTACAGATTGCATAATTTACTCCTCCTTCTATAAAAACTGAAGCTAATTGTAATCCCTCTACAAATGTAGAACATGCACCAAATATGCCATAAAATGGAACATTAAGTTCACGTAATCCAAAACTTGAAGAAATACATTGATTTAATAAATCCCCTGCAAAACAATAATCAATTTTATCAGATGGTACTCCTGATTTAGAAATTAACATATTAACAGTTTCTTTAACTATTTTACTTTCAGCCTTTTCCCAACTTTTTTCTCCCCACATTTCATCTTCTAAGCATTCATCAAAATATTTTGCTAATGGTCCATCTGCTTCTTTTGGTCCTGCTATACAAGCTGTTTCTAAAATAATTGGCTTTAAATCAAATTTTAATGTCTGTTTTCCTATTTTTTGCATAAAATTTCCTCCTTTTTAAACTAATACTGCTTGTGCATTAAATAAAAAATATATTAATCCAACGATAATTCCACTTGAAATCCCATACACAAGTACTGGTCCAGCAACTGTAAACATTTTTGCGCCTACTCCCATAACATATCCTTCAGATTTATATTCCATAGCAGGTGCAACTATTGAATTTGCAAAACCTGTAATAGGAATAAGAGATCCTGCTCCTGCAATTTTTCCTATTTTGTTAAACCAATTAAGAGCTGTTAAAAATGCACTTAATGCAATTAATGTTATTGATACTATTGTGCCAGATGTCGTTTCATCTAATCCTTTATATAAACAAAAAGAAAATATTATTTGTCCTATAGAACATATTAATCCACCTATCCAAAATGCATTAAAACAATTTTTCCATATAGGAGAATTAGGTGATTTTTGATTTACATATTCTTGATATTCTTTAGCTGTTTCCATCATATTATCCATAATAATATTTTTTCCTTTCTTAATAAATATTTTAAGTATACTAGAATGTTAGTTTTTATTTGCATTCAAACTTTATACTTTTTTAATATTTTTTCCATATTTTATAAAAATATACATAAAAAAACTCTAGTATTTTTCTAATACTAGAGTTTTTTTATATGTATTTTAGTTTTTATTTTTATTTTTTCTTAAAAATGATGGTATATCTAAATCATTTTGAGATGAATTTAAATCTTGAGTAGATGGAATTGAACTTACCTTCTTTTCCCATGGCTTTGTAGCCATATTCATCGAATCCAATCTTTGTTTCATTTCATCTGGTTGTTCAAATCCAGTTGCAATTACTGTTATTTTGATTGCATCAGTCATACTTGGATCTATAACTGTACCAAAGATTATATTTGCTTCTGGATCTACACTGCGTTGGATTAATTCAGCTGCTGTATTTACTTCTTGTAGTCCCAAGTCTTCTCCACCTGTTATATTTATTATTACTCCTCTTGCTCCTTCAATAGAAGTTTCTAATAATGGACTTTGGATGGCCTCTTTTGCTGCATCTTCTGCTTTATTTTCTCCTGATGCAAATCCTGTTCCCATATGTGCCATACCAGTATTTAACATTATTGTTTTAACATCTGCAAAGTCTAAGTTTACTGTTCCTGTTACTGTTATTAAATCTGATATACCTTGTACACCTTGTCTTAAAATATCATCTGCCATTAAAAATGCTTCTGTCATTGATGTTTTTCTATCTATTATTTGAAGTAATTTATCATTTGGTATTACTATTAATGTATCAACTTTTGATTTTAAACTTTCAATTCCACGTTCTGCTTGAGCTAAACGTTTTTTACCTTCAAATGTAAATGGTTTTGTAACAACACCAATTGTTAAAATTCCCATTTCTTTTGCTAAACCTGCAACTACTGGTGCAGCACCTGTTCCAGTTCCTCCACCCATACCACAAGTTACGAATACCATATCTGCTCCTCTTAAAACTTCTGAAAGTTCAGTTTTACTTTCTTCAGCTGATTGAGCTCCTATATCTGGATTAGCTCCTGCTCCAAGTCCTCTTGTTATTTTTTCTCCAATTTGTATTTTTGTGTTTGCTTTAGATTTTTGAAGTGCTTGTCTATCTGTATTTACTGCTATAAAATCTACATTTTTTATTCCTAAATCTAGCATTCTGTTTACTGCATTATTTCCAGCGCCACCTACACCTATTACTTTTATTGTAGCTGCTCCATCCATCATTGTTAAATTTGAGTTATTTTCATCATAATCCATCATTTTTTAATCCTCCTTAATATTCTACAACTTCGTTTTTTGTTGTATTAGTTATTTGTTGTATTTTCAAATAACTTAACTATAAAAAAATTCCTTCACTCTGGAAATAACCTTTTTCCATAAATTCTCTTTTGAATTTGTGTCTATTTTACTTGATACTGATTTTGTAAATGGTCTTGATGCTATGTATCTAATTAAAGCATAACTTGTTCTATACTCTGGTTTTACTATAACAACAGCTCTACCTGTTGATATTTTTACTGGAATATTTAAGACTATTTTTCCTGCTACATCACTTTTATTAATATTTGTTATTCCTTGACCAGTAAGTATTACATTATTTATTTTTGATTTTAATCCTTGATTTGTTATGTCTTTATTTATTATTGAGAATATCTCCTCTATTCTTGCCTCCATAATCTCTATAAGTTCAGAACTTTTGATGACTTTTTTTCTTGATTCATCAGCACATGTATTTAACATTATCTCATTATCATTATCTATAAATGATTTTAGAGCTAGTCCATATTGTCTCTTTAATTTTTCTGCTTCTGATTCTTCTATCCCTAATACAACAGCTATATCATGTGTTATATTATTTCCACCTAATGTTATTGTATTTGTATATTTAAAGACATTTCCCTCAAATACTCCTATGTCAGTATTTTCAGCTCCTATATCTAAAAGCATTACATTATCAAATAATTCATTTTTATCTAGTATTAAATTTCTTTCCGCAAGTGTTACAGGAATTATTCCATCTATTTCTACTCCTGCTTTTTTAAATATACCTGTTAATTTTCTTATATACTCTTTTTCAGCTAATAATACTTGAGCTGTTATAACAAATGAGGAAGCAAAACTTCCTATAGGATCTGTTACAATTTTTCCATTATCTAATGTAATTTCATTTATGTCTAAATCTATTAATACTTTATTTTCTGGTATTTCTATATCTTTGACTTGCATTATAGCATTTTGTAAATCTTTTCCGCGAAATGCCTGCGAATTTATCTTTGACTTCTTTTTGTATACTATTTTGAACTATTGTTACATATTTTCCTGGAATGGTTACATAAGCTGAATTTATTTTTAGTCCGGTTTCTTCTTCTGTTTGCTTGATAGTTTTAGAAATACTTAAAGTAATTTCATCTTCATCAACTATCTTGCCTTTTTTTAATCCATTACATTTATATGAGGTACAACATATTATTTCTATCTGTCCAAAATTGTTTACTTCGCCAGTGGTCAAGCAAACCTTAGTAGTACCTATGTCTATTCCCACTATAATATCACCTATTGCCAAGATACTTCCTCCATATTTCAAATTAATTTTTTCTAGGTTTATATATATTACATTTTGAGACAAATGTCAATAGAATTTGTTATATTTTTGTAATCTTTTTGTAATCTTTTTGTAACATTCTTTTCTTGATTTATGTAACCTTACGTCAATTTTGTTTGGTATTTCTTTGTTTTTTTATTTTATATTCTTCATACTTTTTTGACCATTTGTCTATGTAATATTTTCTTATTATTGTCAAATTAATAAACATTCTTCCTACAAAAACTACAATAGCTGCTAGATATATATCTACATTTAACTTGCTACCTAAATAAGTAAGAAGCATTGAAAGTATACTATTACAGAAAAATCCAGATATAAATACTTTAATATCAAATTCCTTTTTTAGTATTCCTGTTATGCCCCCAAAAACAGAATCTAATGCTGCTATAATTGCTATTGCTAAATAGTTTGAATATGTATATGATATTGTAGGAATATTAATTCCTACTATTGCTCCTAAAATACATCCTATTAAAATTGAAATAAATATCATAACTAATCTGCCTCCTCAGTATATTTTATTTCAAAATCTCCTTCATATTTTGAGATTTGAACTTTATTTGATTTTTCACAACTTGCTTTAATTCCTGACACATCTAATGTTTCTGCATAGCCACCTTTTCCAAAAATACTACTTTCTAGATATGTGCTATTTCCTATTGCTTTTATTTCAAAAGTTGTTTCTCTTAAATATTTACTATTAATTTTTATTGTTTCTCCTACATCTACTAAATATGTAGTATTTACAACTCTTTCTCCGTTTATTGATATAGCCTCTGCACCTGCATCTTTCAAATAATTTATTATATAAATTAAGTCTTCAGCAATTATTGGCTTCATTTCTTCATCTTCGCCTAATTCTTCATCTTTTTTCTGTGTTAAATATATTATTACTCCTTCTCCTTCTACATCTGTTCTTCCTAATGCTTCTTCTAATGTCTGTAGTTCTTTTTCTAAAGTCTCTCTTGTTTTGCTTTCTGCAGTCGTTTCCTCTTTATATGAAGTAAGAGTTTCCATTGTCTCATCATATTTTTCTTTCGTTTCATCATACTTGTTTTTCCAGCTTGCAAGTTCCTGACGAAGTTCAGTTTCTTGCATCATATCAATATTTGTTTCTTCTGTTTTCTGCACAACTTTAAATTGCATAAACATAGTCATTACTAATAAAAAACACATAATTCCGAATAGTAATTATCATTATTATTTTGCCTTTTTTATCCATAACATTATCCTTACAACATATCTATATTTAGATTTTTTTGGATTTATCTATAAACCATAAATAATTATCTAGTTTTCATGTATTTAAAGCTATATACACCTGTGAATTTAGGCATTTCTATATTATTTGGTTTTTTTATTTCAACACCTTTACCATCTAGTGCAAAGTTTTCCAAAGTTCCTCCTGCCCTACTTAATGTAGTAAGTCTCGGAGCATATCCAATTGCTGCAATTTCAATTGGTGTACTAACTTTTTTTCCATTTACAATAATTATATTTCCATCACATGAAATAGCCGATGTATTTACAACTCTTTCTCCATTTATTGAAATTGCTTCTGCTCCTGCATTTTTTAATTCATTTACAACTGCTAATACATTTTCAGCATGAATAAGTAAATCTGCTGAATCAATTAAAGTTAATTCCTTTTTTCCATCTGTAAGTGTAATTGTAATTCCAGGTCCTTTAATATTTGTATTTCCAAGTAATAAGTTATCTTGTTTTATTTTTGCTTCTAATTCTTCTAATTCACTATTATTGCTTGTAGCTTGTTGTCTTGCTTCTTCAAGTTTTTTTGTTAAATCTTCTAGTTCATTATATTGTCTTTCATATTTTTCTTTCATTTTTAATACTTGTGTTTTTAAATCACTTTCTTTTGAATTCGAAGAAATAGTAGTACCATTATTATTTACACTATTTATTTGTACTACTACTGCCATTCCTAATATAAAACACATTATCATAAGAATAATAGATTCTACTTTTTTATTCATTTTAAACACCTCTTAAACATCTTCTCTAAAATATGGTTTAAAACCTGCACTTAAATCACCATTTATAAATATTATTCCTGATTTTCCTTCTTCTTTTTCTATAATTTTTTGTATATATAACATTTTATTTGTTAAGTTTGATGTATCTCCAATATAAATTCTTTTGTTTTTACTTTCTAAAATTAATAAATAATCTTCTTTATTTTCTGTATTTATTTCTGTTATTAGATTATCTATTTCTATTTCTTTTGCAGCTTCCATAATTTTATACATATCATTTAATTTTATTAAATCATTTTCTCCTAGTCTTTCTTTATTTAGCATTTCATTTTCATTTATTTCAAATCCAATAAGTACAGGTACTTCCGCCTTTACTGTTGAATTTTCTAATATATAACCATTTTGGTCAATATATGCAAAACTATTTATTAAGTTTATTTGATATTTTACTTTTCTTTCCTCAATAGAAAGAATTATCGTATCTGGGAGTTTTCTTTTTATTTTTACACTATTTACATATTTATTCTCTTTTATAGAAGAAATTACTTTTGATTTTTTTATCGCAAATAAATTTTCCCCTTTTTGTATTTCAGATAAACTTATTATAGTTTCAGGTTCTAATTTTTCATTTCCTTGTACTTCTATATTTGTTATATTAAAAATTGGAGTTGTTAAAGCAAAAATTGTAATTCCTGTAATTAACACTATAATTGTAAAAATAGCAATTATAAGTTTTTTACTTTTCTTTTTTTGTTTATATTTATTTTTGTTTTTTTTATTACTTTTTTTTACTTTATTATCACTCAATTTTTTCACCTCTTTTCACATGAAAACATTGTACAATAAACAAAAAAAAATAGCAAGATTTTTCTTACTATTTTTTATTAAAAAAGTAAAATATATTTTTGTTTAAATCTAAATAGATTCTTTTATATAAGTCTATCTTTTTTATACTGTAAAACTATCTATCCCAAATATAAATAACTCTAATAATCT
>CANRPS010000005.1 GCA_947632585.1 uncultured Clostridia bacterium | reverse complement strand
TTCGTAGAATGTTTAATTCTGCGAAAATAACAAAGGAGGATAAAATATAATGAAATCAATGCTTACAAACAAAAAAACACAAAAAGGTATAACATTAATAGCATTAGTAGTAACAATAATAGTGCTATTAATATTAGCGGGAATATCAATAATGATGTTAACAGGACAAAATGGAATATTAAATAGGGCAGAAGAAGCAAGTTATAAAAGTAAATTAGCAGAGCTAAAAGAAAATTTACAACTGGATATTGCAGATTTAATGATGGAAAAAACCGGAAATGAATTAAATAAAGAAGAATTAAGAGAAATATTAGTAAAGTATTTTGGAGAAGAAAATGTACCAGAATTAAATGATGCAAAGTGGAATAAATTCCCAGAAGGATTCATACTAAAAACAGAAGATGAAAAATATGAAGTAGATATAGCAGAAATATATAATATGAGCTTATCAAGTTTGGCAGCAGGAAGTAAAACAAAAATACCAGAAGGGAAAGAATGGGGAGAAAATGTAACACCAGTAGCAGATGGAAATGGAAATGTAATACCAGTTCCAAAAGGATTTAGTTATTTAGAAGGAACAAAGGATACGGGATTTGTAATAAAAGATGGAGAAGGAAATGAATTTGTATGGATACCATGTACTATAGAACAATATAAAAAACATATATATGAAGTTCCTGTAATTGATGACAGAACAGCAAACATATCTGATGGAATAAATAAAGACAAGGGTTGGAACACATATGATTATAGAAATTATTCTGACTGGCAAGAGGATGAAAATGAAATTGAAGAAAATAAATCTAGTATTGGAACATATGATGGATTTTATATAGCAAGATATGAGGCAGGAGTACCAAGTAATGCGGATTTTTATGTAAATAAAGAATTGGTATCTACTAAAGAGTATGCAGTAAGTAAAAATATAAATGTTTCAGGATTAAAGCCAGTAAGTAAAAAGGGAATGCAACCATGGAATTGTATAATGCAATACAATGCAGAAATTGTATCAAAAAACATGTATAATGAAGATAGTTATGGAGTGACTAGCAAATTAGTAGATGGAATTGCATGGGATAGAATAGTAGATTGGCTTTCGAATAAATATGCTGATATAGAAAAAGATAGTACAAGCAAGGGAAATTATGCAAATAATCAGAATGGAATAATTGCAGAAAATACTATATATGCAGAACATTTAAGAAAATATGAAAATGGAAATAAATTAAATTATTGCATAGCAACAAGATATAAATATGGAATTTTTAAATCGGGTTGTCAAACTAATTATGAGGTAGAAAGAATAGAAGATTATAATGATTATGGTATAGATACTGAAGATACGAAGTATACATATGATAGGTATGCAGAAATGGCAACGGGGGCATCAGAGAATACAAAACTAAATAATATATATGACATGGCAGGAAATATGTGCGAATGGACAACAGAATATGGATATCATGATCAATCAAGTACAACAAAATATGTTGTCGCTCGAGGAGGTAATGCAGGAGATAAAGGTGGTTTGAATTATGATGGAGCTGTATCTGTACGTACTCGGAATGCCTGAAGCAAATAATTTCATACATATTTTTTACGGATTTCGAGTTGTTCTTTATATAAAAATATAATGAACGCGGGGAAAAATAAGGTTGGTATAAATTTAAATTAAAAAGTAATAACATAAATGTAATGAAAAATGCTTTTATTCTTAATTAATGTATTAAAAAAAATAATCTTACAAATTTGTAAGGTTATTTTTTATTATTTTATGATATAATGAGTTTGGGAGGAAAATTTTATGCAAAAAATATTAATAGTAGAAGATGATGAAAAATTGCGTAATGAAATGGAAATATTTTTAAATAATAATGGCTATAAAGCTTGTGTATTAGAAAAATTTGATAATACAATTGATGATATACTAAAAATAAATCCAGATTTAGTGTTATTAGATATAACCCTTCCAAAAACAGATGGAGAATATATTTTAAGAGAAGTAAGAAAAATATCCAATGTACCAATAATAATGGTAACAAGTAGAGATAATGAAATAGATGAATTATTAAGTATAAATTATGGAGCAGATAATTATATTACAAAACCATTTAATATTCAGCTCCTTTTAGCAAAAATAGGAGCAATATTAAGAAGAAGCAAACAAAAATACACACAAGACAAAATAGATGCAAAAGATTTTATTATAAATCTATCAAAAAGCACGATAAGCAAAGATGGTAAGGAAATAGAATTAACTAAAAATGAACTTAAAATTTTAAAATATTTAACAGAAAGAAGAAATAAAATAGTTTCAAGAGAAGAGATAATGGATTATTTGTGGGAAAGTGATAGCTTTATAGATGATAATACCTTAACTGTAAATATTACAAGACTAAGAAACAAACTAGAAGAAATAAATTTAAAAGAACTTTTAGAAACCAAGAGAGGACAAGGTTATATATTAATGGGAGAAGAAGATGAAGTTTAGTAGTTTTTTAAAAGATAAATTAATAGGAATAATTTTACTTATTTTTTGTTTAATAACAATAGAAATATTTTTATTAATTTATCCATTTGATGTATTTATAAAAATATATATTCCTATAATTATTTTGGGTTCATATTTCATTGGAATTACAATTGAATATGTAGTAAAGAAAAGCTATTATAAAAATATTCATAACACATTAAATGAATTGGAAGATAAATATTTAATTACAGAAATAATAAAAAATCCGAATTTTAGTGAAGGAAAAATTTTAAATGATATACTAGGCGAAGTAGGAAAATCAATGCTAGAAAATGTAAATAAATATAAATATTTAACCAAAGATTATAAAGAATATATAGAAATGTGGATACATGAAATAAAAATACCAATTGCAACAAGTAAAATGATAGTAGAAAATAATAAAAATGAAATTACCAAAAGTATAGATGAAGAAATCGAAAAGATAGAAAACTATGTAGAACAAGCGCTATTTTATGCGAGAAGCAATACTATCGAAAAAGATTATTATATAAGGAAATATAATTTAGAAGATATAGTAAATGAAGTAATAAAGAAAAATAAAATATCTCTTATTAATGAAAAGATTTTAATTGATACACATGACTTAAATTTAGACGTAAATACTGATAGCAAATGGATTATATTTATATTAAATCAAATTATTCAAAATAGTATTAAATATAGAAGTAAAGATATAGATTCAAAATTTGAAATATATTCTAAACAAGGAAAAGAAAATATAGTTTTATTTGTAAAAGATAATGGAATTGGAATAAAAGAAAGTGAAATTTCAAGAGTATTTGATAAAGGATTTACTGGAACAAATGGAAGAACAATAAATAAAAAATCTACAGGAATAGGATTATATTTATGTAAAAAACTATGTGATAAATTAGGAATTGCAATAGAAATTAGTTCAATAGAAGAAATAGAAACAGAAGTAAGACTTATATTTCCTAATAATAGCTATATAAATATGAAATAAATAGACTAGGGGTGCTAGATCCTAGTCTATTTAAAATTTAATGTTACAAAATTGTAAGACATTTGTAAGTAAAATCGATGGCAACTTAAAGAAAATCTTTTTATAATTATAAAAGATATACGAGGAGGTCATTATGGAAAGAATTTTAGAAGTAAAAAATATTGAAAAATATTATGGAAGTAAAACAAATTTAAGTAAAGCAATAGATAATATTAGTTTTAATGTAGATAAAGGAGAATTTGTAGGCATAATGGGTGCATCAGGTTCTGGAAAAACAACACTTTTAAATTGTATTTCCACAATAGATAAAGTAACTGCAGGACATATAATAGTTGGAAAAGAAGATATAACAAAATTAAAAGGAAATAAATTAAACAAATTTAGAAGAGAAGAATTAGGTTTTATTTTCCAAGATTTTAATTTATTAGACACATTAACCTGTTATGAAAATATAGCAATTAGTTTAACAATACAAAAAGTAAAAGCAAAAGAAATAGAAAAAAGAGTAACAGAAATTGCAGAAAAACTAGAAATAAAAGATATTTTAGAAAAATACCCATATCAAATATCAGGAGGACAAAAACAAAGAGTTGCATCAAGTAGAGCAATAATTACGAATCCAAAAATGGTACTTGCAGATGAACCAACAGGAAGTCTAGATTCTAAATCTGCAAGACAATTACTAGAAAATTTTGAATATTTAAATAAACAATTAAATACAACAATATTAATGGTTACACATGATGCTTTTACAGCAAGTTATGCAAATAGGATTTTATTTATTAAAGATGGAAAAATTTTTAATGAAACAATAAAAGGAAATGATACAAGGAAAGAATTTTTTGAAAAAATAATTGAAGTACAAACACTTCTTGGAGGTGATTTAAATGCTTGTTTTTAAACTATCTCTAAAAAACATGAAAAAAAGTATTAAAGATTATGCAATATATTTTTTAACATTAGTATTAGGTGTTGCAATTTTTTATATGTTTAATTCAATAGATAGTCAAGAAGCAATGCTTAAAGTATCAGAATCAACTCATGAGTTAATAAAACTTATGATAGGAATACTAGAACTTGTATCAGTATTTGTAGCAGTAGTATTAGGATTGTTAATTGTATATGCAAATAATTTTTTAATAAATAGAAGAAAAAAAGAATTTGGAATATATATGACACTTCGGAATGGGAAAAAGAGATATTTCCAAAATTATTCTTCTTGAAACAATATTTATGGGAATCATATCACTTATAGCTCGGTTTAATAATTGGAATATTTGCATCCCAATTTATGTCAGTTATAATAGCAAAACTATTTGAAGCAGATATGACAAAATATGAATTTGTATTTTCTCTAAATAGTTTAATTAAAACCTGTATATATTTTACAATAATGTATGTATTAGTATTAATTTTTAATACTTTAACTATATCAAGATATAAACTAATAAATTTAATAAATGCAAATAAGAAAAATGAAAAAATAAAAATAAAAAATCCAATTTTAGCTTTTATAATGTTTATTATAGGAGTATGTGTATTAGGATATGCTTATTATATAGTAACTATTAGAACAAATACTTTAAGACTTGGAAAAGATTTGATAAAACCAATTTTAATGGGTATTTTTGGAACAATATCTATTTTTTGGTCATTATCAGGTTTTATTCTAATAGTGGTTCGAAAAATAAAAAAAATATATTTAAAAGATACAAATATGTTTATATTAAAACAACTTAACAACAAAATTAATACAACAATTGTAAGTATGAGTGTAATATGTTTAATGTTATTTATGACAATAACAATCTTATCATCAAGTTTATCATTAAGAAATTCAATGGAAAAAGATTTAATAGAAATGACACCAATGGACATAAATTTAGAAAAAACATACAATTTACCTGAAAAATATATAGATATATATGGAAAAGAAGTTGTAACAACTATAGCTCAAAGAGAAGATTCAAAAATACCAATTGTAGAAACATTAAAAAACAATGGTTTAGATATTAATGTATTAAAAGATATTATTGAAATACCAATATATGTACAACAAGATTTAACACTAGAAAAATTTTTAGGAAATAAATTTAAACAAATAGATGAAGAATATCCTAATTTAATATATTCTAATCCAGAACCAATTGTGAAATTATCTGATTATAATAAGATAGCTAGAAGCTATGGAACTAATGAATATACATTAAATGATAATGAATATATTATGATTTGTGATTTTGATAACATGGAAATGATAAGAAATAGGATTTTAGAAAATGAAAATAAATTAAATATCGCAGGAAAAAATTATGTTTCAAAATATAATGAATGTAAAGAAGGCTTTATTTCTATGTCAACAAGTCATACAAATACAGGTGTTATTGTAGTACCAGATAGTTGTGATTTAACATCTGACATGCAAGAAAAATATTTCTTAACTGCAAATTATAATGTAAAAACTGATGAAGAAAAAGAAGAAATAGAAAAAATATTTATAAATGAAGACTCTAATTTAATAAAAAACCTAAATAAAGAAGGATTAGAACTTGATGGAATGAGTAAAATTTCATTAGTACAATCAAGTTTAGGACTTACAACAATAATAATATTTATAGCAATATATTTAGGAATAATATTTTTAATTGCAAGTTCTGCAATACTTGCTTTAAAACAATTAACAGAAAGTAGTGATAATAAACAAAGATATACGATATTAAGAAAAATAGGTTGTGATGAAAAAATGATAAATAAATCATTATTTAGACAAATTGGAATATTTTTCATAATGCCACTTATTTTAGCAATTATACATTCTATATTTGGAATACAATTTGCTTTAAATGTTTTATCAGGAATAGCATCTAAAAAAGAATTAATACCAAGCATAATTGCAACTATAATTACAATTGGAGGAATCTATGGAGCATATTTTCTTGTTACTTATATAGGAAGTAAAAATATCATTAAAGAGGAGGAATAAAATGTTTTCTTTTTTTAAATTAATATTATTTTATTTAAGCTTAATAATTTTTACAATAACAATATTTATATCAGGAACAATAAAAGAAAATCCAAATTTTAAAGATAATCTAATTTCCTCTTATAATTTTGTAATAAACTTTTTTGGAAAAAGTACTTTAACAAGTGATAGAAATTTACAAGGAAAAAGAATATATGGAGTAGATAATTATGTAGGAACATATAATGCAAAATATGAAGGATTTACAGGAGAAGAAATATTATTTGGAGGAACTACATTAAGTAGAAAAAATAATGATTATATAAACATTAATATAAAACTCCAAAAATACGCAGGAGATATTAAAGTAATAAATAGATTTGGAAATAATGATAAAATTATTTTAGATGATACTGGTAGTTTTAGTGATAATATCTATATAGAAGGAGCAAGTTATTACTTAGTTGTAAAATTGGACAATTTTGAAGGAAACATTGAGATTGAAATAAATTAAGGAGTGATAATATTGGAAGATGTGAAAGAAAAATTACAATATATTATAGCAATAGTTATAGCAATAATAATTTGTGTGCTTGCATATTATTTCCTTTGTATTAAAGAAGAAATATATTATACAAAAATAGATAATACAAAAATAGAACAAATAGAAACTTCTGATAGTATGAGATACAAATATAAATTATTATGTTATAATAAAAATGGAAGAGAAAAAGAAATCCAGTTTAAAACAAGTAGAATATTAAAAGAAAATGCATATTTAATGTTAGAAGTAATAAATTTAAGCCGGTGTACATTCATGGAAAGAAGTTTTTTATGAAGAAATGCCAAATAAAGTCCAAGAAAAATATGTAAATTAAAAATATAAAGAGATGGTATAATATGAAAAGAATAAAAAAATTAATTATTATAGTATTAATTCTATTAATTAGTTTAAGTTTGGTTGTAGTGCAAAAAGGATATGATATGTATAAAGAAGCTATAACAAAATCTTCTTTAGAAAATGAAATAGAATTAATTAAAAATAAGAAAAATTATACGAAAATAGAAGAATTACCTCAAATATACATAAATGCAGTTATAGCTGCTGAAGATCATAGATTTTATAAACATTCAGGAGTTGATATTATTTCAATAGGAAGAGCTGTAATAAAGGACATTAAAGAACGCGGATTTGTAGAAGGTGGAAGTACGATTACACAACAACTTGCTAAAAATATGTATTTTACACAAGAAAAAAGATTAACAAGAAAAGTTGCTGAAGTTTTTATGGCATTTAAAATAGAAAAATATTGTGAAAAAGATGAAATATTGGAATTATATTTTAATACAACTTATTATGGGAAAGGTTATTATACTATAGAAGAAGCAACAAAAGGTTATTTTAATAAAGAACCAATAGAAATGACAGATTATGAAGCAACTCTTCTTGCAGGAATACCAAATGCCCCATCTGTTTATTCATTAACTAAAAATGGCGAATTAGCAAGTAAAAGACAAAAACAAGTAATAGATAAAATGATAAAATATGGTTATTTAAATGAAAACGAAGCAAATAAAATATTAAATACAAAATAAAAAAATTTCGTAGAATTAAATATTCTACGACTTTTTTATGTATCTATGATAACAATAAAATAGTTGTTTTGCAATAGATTTAGAAAAAATGTAATGTAAATGAAATATTTATAAAAATGAAAAAAATAAAAAACAAAAAACTTCGAATGCTAGAAAATAAAGGATAATCTAAATTTTGTTATTTTCGCGGAATATTTAATTCTGCGAAAATAACAAAGGAGGATAAAATATAATGAAATCAATGCTTACAGAGAAAAAAAGTTGGAAAACACAAAAAGGTATAACTCTAATAGCATTAGTAGTAACAATAATAGTGCTATTAATATTAGCAGGAATATCAATAATGATGTTAACAGGACAAAATGGAATATTAGTAAGAGCAAAGGAGGCAAGTGACAAGACAAATATTGCTAACGAAAAAGAAGCAATAGAATTTTGGGCAATAGATGTAAAAACAAATTCTTTAATAGATGGAACTGATAATAATTCAATAGGAGAAAAATTATCAAATAAAAATTTAGGGACAGATTGGAAAACAATAGTAGTAGATGGAAAAAGCTATGGAACAAATTGGTATTTTTTAGAAAAAGGAACCAAAATGGAAAATGGTACAGAATTAGAGAGAAGTTGGCTAGTAAATTACGAAACAGGTGAGATAATAGAATTAGAAGAAAATAAATATAGTAAATTAACAGGGACGGATACGGCCGTAGAAAGTGCAAAAGAAAATATAATATTTAATTTAGATGGAACGATAATAGATAAAGCAACAAATATGAATGACTTGCAATGGAGTGATGGTTCAGAACCAGTAGGCTTTGAAGACGAAAATGAGAATAGTGGATTAGCAAAAAATTCCTTTAAATTTGATGGAATAGATGACTATATAAAAATAAGATATGATGATAGTCAGGCAATAAAATCAGATGGTACACCATATACAAATGAAAATGGAGAAGCACTAACAAAGAAGCAAGTATTAGAACAGAATGGATTTACATTTGAATTTTATGGTAAATGGCAACAAGGAACGATTAAGTATCAAAAGGAAGATGTTCAGAAAATAGAAGATGATTCTAGCAGAGGCTTGTTTTGTTTTCGCAAAGGAAACGTTGAAGATTTATCTAGTATGCGGATTAAGATTTGACGTAAGAGAAAGCAGGATTTTTAGCTGGAATGCTGGTAGATTAGCAGAAAAGTCAGATTATTCTGATACTCCAAAAGGAAACCATATAATAAGCTATGATTTAGGTAATAGAATTGATGATGGTAGAACAATTTTTTTTCAATTATCATTAGATCCAACTAGAATTATTGATAAGGATTGGGGAAAAGGTATAACAGCAACCATTTTTGTTGACGGAAAACCTCTCTTTAGTGGTGGATATAATGAAAAACAATGGGATAATTTCATTAATAATTATTTAAATAATTTAGATACTTTTGAGATAGGAAGGAACATGGGAGGTGTAGATGGTAGATATTCTTACTCAAAAATGGAAATTTATGCATTGAGATTATATAATAGGGGGCTAACTGAAAATGAATTACTAGATAGTTATAATAAGACAATAGGTTATTATAATTAGAGTATTGAGCAAAATAAAAATTCATATATGATTACAATTATGGTTGCTAGAGTCTTAGGACTTATATAATAAAAACAAAGAACTGGAAATTTGTACACCAGTTCTTTTACATTTATATTGAAAAAGATATTGCAAAAACATTAAAAAAGTAGTATTATTATAGATGTTATCTTATAAAGAAAAAGAAAGGAATTTTTAATGACAAAAAATAAGGTTCCTAAATATACATTAGGGGAAGAATTAGTAAATTCAATATCACATGGAATAGGAGCATGTCTTGCTGTTGCAATACTTGTTTTAACTATTGTTTTTTCAGCAAAACATAGAAATGCTGTAGGAGTAGTTGCATCATGTATATATGGTACATCTATGATAATAATGTTTACAATTAGCACAATATATCATGCGCTAAGTCCTAACTTAAAAGCAAAAAAAGTTTTTAGAATTTTAGACCATTGTGATATTTATATATTTATTGCAGGTTGTTATACACCATATTGTTTAAGTTTAATTGGAGGAGCAATAGGCTGGGTATTATTTGGTATAATATGGGGCTGTGCTTTAATTGGGATAATGTTAAATGCAATAAATCTAGAAAAATTTAAAATTCCATCATTAATTATGTATTTAATAATGGGTTGGATGATTATATTTTCTTTTAATAGTTTAAATAGTAAAATAGAAAGAATGGGATTATATTTACTACTTGCAGGAGGTATAGTTTACACAATAGGTGCTATACTTTATGTAATAGGACATAAGAAAAAATATTTTCACTCAATATTTCACTTTTTTGTACTGGGAGGAAGTTTATTACAATTTTTCTCTATTTTGTTATATGCAATATAAGTAAAAAAAGCAGGTGATTTACTTCACTTGCTTTTTGTGATATATTTTTTAATAAAGAAAGGAAATAAAAGAATGAATTATAGAAGTGATAAATATGGAAACAAAATATCTATTTTAGGATATGGTTGTATGAGATTTACTACAAAAGGTGGAAAAATCGATTTAAATAAAGCAGAAAAAGAAATAATGGAAGCATATAATTTAGGAGTAAATTATTATGATACTGCTTATGTTTATCCAGGAAGTGAAGTTGCTCTTGGTAAGATTTTAGAAAAAAATAATATTAGAGAAAAAGTAAATATTGCAACAAAATTACCACATTATTTAATAAAAAAAGAAGATTCAATTGAAAAATATTTTGAAGAACAATTATCTAGACTTAAAACAAATTATATAGATTATTATTTAATGCATATGTTAACAGATATAAAAACTTGGGAAAGACTAAAATCTTTAGGAATTGAAAACTGGTTAGATGAGAAGAAAAAAAGTGGTCAAATAAAACAAGTTGGATTTTCATATCATGGAAATTCAGATATGTTTTGTAAATTAATAGATGCTTATGACTGGGATTTTTGTCAAATACAATATAACTATTTGGACGAAAACTCTCAAGCAGGAAGAAAAGGTTTATTATATGCTGCATCAAAAAATATACCTGTAATCATAATGGAACCTCTAAGAGGAGGAAGACTTGTAAATTCCCTTCCTATAGATGCTAAAAAAGAATTTGAAGAATATCCTATTAAACGTTCGCCTGCTGAATGGGCATTTCGTTGGCTATGGAATCAAAAAGAGGTGACTTGTGTGTTATCTGGAATGAATTCTATAGAAATGGTAAGAGAAAATACTAAAACTGCATCTGAAGTCCAAATAGGAGAATTTACAGAAAAAGAAAATGAACTTCTAAAAAATGTAGTAGATAAAATAAATTCAAAAATGAAAGTAGGATGTACTGGATGTAGATATTGTATGCCATGTCCTAATAATGTAGATATACCAGGTACATTTTCAGCATATAACAAAAAATATTCAGATGGAAAATATACGGCTTTAAAAGAATATTTTATGTGTACAGCTATGCGTAAAGATTCATCTGCTGCATCAAATTGTATAGAATGTGGAAAATGTGAAACTCATTGTCCTCAACATATTAAAATTAGAAAAGAACTTAAAAATGCAAGAAAAGAACTAGAAACACCAATTTATAAAATAGCAAGAAAGATAATTTCTATGTTTAAATTTTATTAGAATAATTTATAAAGAGAAAAAATGGAAAATATTATAATAAGAAATATAAAAAAAGATGATATTCCAGAAGTTGTAGATATACAAATAAATTCGTGGAAAGCATCTTATAAAGGAATAATAGATGATAAATATTTAGAATCTATGAATAGAGAAGAAAGAATAAGAAAAAGAGAGCAAGATTATACACAAGATGGGTTTATTGTAGCTGAATTAAATGGAAAAATAGTTGGTTTTTGTAGATATTTAGATAAGCAATTAAAAAATATAGATTGTGAGATTAAAGCTTTATATGTGAAGACAGAATTAAAGAATAAAGGAATTGGAACAAAAATGTTCAATTACGTAAAAGAAGAATTTAAAAATAGAAATAAAAAGAAAATGATTATTTGTTGTTTAAAAGAAAATTTTCCATCAAGAATTTTTTATGAAAAAATGGGAGGAAAAATAATAGAAGAAACAACTATAACCATAGGAGATAAAAACTATAAAGAAGTTTGTTTTTGCTATGATATTTAATAAACAAACAAAATATATAAATTTTATTTTTTTATAGAATGGGTTGTTTCTATTCCTATTTTAATTTAGAAATTTTACAAAGAAGCTAAACATAAGAAAATTTATAAAAACACTACACAAAACAAAAAAAATATGATACAATATCATAGTAATTTAACTTTTGAAAGAAATTTAAAATTAATAAAAATAAAAAAATAAAGGAGGAGTAGAAATGTCAGGACACTCAAAATGGCATAACATTCAAGCTAAAAAAGGAAAAGCAGATGCAGCAAGAGGAAAAATATTCACAAAATTAGGAAGAGAATTATTAGTTGCTGTAAAACAAGGAGGACCAGATCCTGCTGGAAACTCAAAATTAAAAGATGTAATTGCTAAATGTAAAGCAGCAAATATGCCAAACGATACAATAAATAGTGCAATAAAAAGAGCTTCAGGAGAAGGAAGCAATACTACATATGAAGAAATAACATATGAAGGATATGGACCAAATGGAGTAGCTATAATTGTAGAGGCAAGTACAGATAATAGAAATAGAACTGCTGCAGAAGTTAGACATGTATTTGATAGAGCAGGTGGGAACTTAGGAACAACAGGATGTGTATCATATATGTTTAGTCAAAAAGGTGTAATTGTAATTGAAAAAGAAGGATGCTCTTTATCAGAAGAGGATTTAATGATGCAAGCTATAGAATTTGGTGCAGAAGATTTTATATCAGATGATGAAGTGTATGAAATAATAACAGCTCCATCAGATTTTTCTAGTGTTAGTGAAAAATTAGAAGGACTTGGAATTACATTTTTAGAGGCAGATGTTCAAATGGTACCATCAAATACAATAGCATTAGATGAAAATGCTCAAGAGAAAATGAATAAATTAATAGATAATTTAAATGATTTAGATGATGTAATGAATGTTTATCATAACTGGGAAGAATAAAATAAATTAAGTTAAAAGTTCTAAAATAAAAATAACACACATATATATTATATATATGTGTGTTATTTTTTATAGAAGAAGGTAACAAATGATAAAAGACATATTAGGCTATTTAGAGCCAAAATTAAAATTTGAACTAGAAGAATATATAAGAGAGCATAAAGAACGAGAAATTGAAGAAATAAGAGTAAGGGTAGATAAAAATCTAAGTCTAAAAATAGGACAAGATTTAATTACTTTAAATCATAGAGTAACAAAAAATGAACTTTTAGAAACATTTGAAAATATATGTGAAAAATCAGTTTATTCATATACTAAACAAATTTCAGAAGGATTTATAACAATAAAAGGGGGAAATAGAGTAGGAATAACAGGTTCATGTGTAATAGAAGATGAAAAAGTAACAAACATAAATTATATATCAAGCCTTAATTTTAGAGTAGCAAGAGAAATCATAGAATGTTCTACTCCTCTTTTAAGATATGTAATTAATGTAGAACAAAATTCAATTTTTAATACCCTAATTGTATCTTCACCAGGAGCACGGAAAAACAACAATTTTGAGGGATTTAATAAGGAGACTATCAAATGGAATACCAGAAATAGGCTTTAAAGCTAAAATATGTGGAGTAATAGATGAAAGAAATGAGATTTCTGCAATGTATAAAGGAATCCCCCAGAATGATGTGGGGTTATATACAGATGTGATAGCAAATGTACCAAAAGAAATAGGAATAAATATGCTTATTAGATCTATGTCACCAGAAATTATTATGTGTGATGAAATAGGAAAAGCAGAAGATATTTTAGCAATAAAAAAGGCATTTTTAAGTGGAGTAAAAGGCATTTTTACAGCACATGCATCTTCTATAAATGAAGTTATGCAAAATGAGAATTTAAAAAAATTAATAGATGAAAAAATAATAAAAAGAATAATAGTATTAAGCAATATTGAAAAAGGAAAAATAGATGAAGTAAAAGAAATTTAAAATTAAAGTTCTAAACAAAAAAATCTAACATAAAATATATATTATGAAGAGGTAAATTATGAATTTTTTAAGATATATATTTTTAATATTAGTAATTGTTTGTAGTACAAGTATAGGATTTTTACTCTCTAAAAAGTATGTCGATAGAGTAGTAGAGTTAAAGAATTTAAGTAATTTGATAAATATTTTAAAAAATAAAATTAGATTTACTCATAAACCACTAGGAGAAGTTTTAGAAGAAATTGGAAATATAAAAAAAGGAGACAAAATTTCAAATATTTTTTTGAGAACAGCTAATGAAATAGAAAAAAATACATTAAAGGATGCATGGAATAAAGTGGTAGATGAAGAAAAAAAAGTATTAAATCTGAAAAATGAAGATATAGAAATAATAAAACAATTTGGTACAACACTTGGAAAAGGAGATATAAAAGGTGAAATTAGTGAAATAGAGGAATTTAACATCATTTTGGAAGCACAAATAAAAAAGGCAGAAGAAGAGGCTACCAAAAACGAGAAGATGTATAAAAGTTTAGGAACAATAATTGGACTTGTAATTGTAATTATATTATTTTAAGAGGGGATTATTTATGAATGTAGATTTATTATTTAAAATAGCAGCAGTAGGAATTTTGGTTGCGGTATTACATCAAGTTTTATGTAGAGCAGGAAGAGAAGAACAGGCAATGATGACCACGTTAGCTGGACTTGTAATTGTTCTTACCCTTGTTATTAAAGAAATTAGCAGTTTATTTGATATAGTAAGAAGTCTTTTTAGCTTGTAGGAGATACATATGGATGATGTTGTGAAAATTATAGGAATAGGATTACTCGCTGTGATTTTAATTATAATTATTAAACAATATAGACCAGAATTTGCATTGTATATTTCCTTGATTGCAGGAATTTTAATTTTATATTTATCATTGGACAAGATATCAAATATAATTAACCTATTGAGAAATATATGTGACAAATCTGGAATAAATAAAGAATTTTTAGAAATTTTAATTAAAATGACAGGAATAGCATATTTGACAGAGTTTGCTATTAGTATTTGTAAGGATTCTGGAGAAACAGCAATTGCAAACAAAGTAGAACTTGGGAGTAAAGTTATAATTATTTCTATGTCTATACCAATTATTTATAATTTGTTAGAAGTTATATTAAAAATTTTACCAAATTAGTAGAAAGGATTAAAATGAAATATTGGAAAAAATTAATAGTCATAAGTATAATTATGATAATTTTAGTTCCAAATATTAGTTATTCTGAAGACGATGAAAATATAAATACAAAAGAAATTTTAGAAAATCAAGAATCAACTTTTGAAATAAAAAATTTTTTGAAAGAAGCTGAAGAATATAGTAAAAATACGCTTGAATTAGATATTTCAAATATTTTTAAATCAGCAATAAATGGAAATATAGATAACGCAGGTTTTTTTAAAAAGGTTTTGTCTTTATTAGGAAGTGAGGTATTAAATACTTTTAAAATTCTTATTAATATACTAGTTGTGATATTAATACATAGTTTATTAAAATCTATGACTGATAATCTCGAAAATAGTAATATTTCAAAAATGGTTTATTATGCTGAATATATTCTTATTGTAACAATAATAATGGCAAATTTTGGAGAAATACTAAATTCAATAAACAAAACTACAGAGAACTTAATAGGATTTACAAGAATCTTAATACCATTACTGACAACTCTTATGGTGTATACTGGAAGTATAACCACATCTAGTGTTTTAGAACCAATATTATTGTTTTTAATAGAATTTGTAGCTAACTTAATTAAAATTTTAATGTTACCAATTGTTGGAATGATTGTAGTCTTTATAATTATTTCAAAAATAACAGATAAATTACAAATAAGTAAACTAGGCTCTTTTATGAAATCAAGTGTAATTTGGACATTAGGAGTTGTGCTTACATTATTTGTTGGCATCCTTTCTTTGGAAGGAGGACTAACTGCAAGTGTAGATGGAGTAACAGCTAAAACCGCAAAAGCTGCAGTAACAAACTTAATACCAGTAGTTCGGAAAAATCCTAGGAGATAGCGTAGACGCAGTACTTGGCTCAGGATTAATTTTGAAAAATGCGGTTGGACTAGTTGGAGTAATTATAATAATTGGAATTTGTATAATGCCTATTATTAAACTTGCAACTTTTAGTGTGATGTATTCTATTACATCAGGTGTAATAGAGCCCTTAGCAGATGAAAAAATAGTAAAATTACTTCATGAAATGAGTGATGTATTTAAAATTTTGCTTGCAATAGTATGTTCTATATCAGTACTATTAATAATAGGAATAACACTTGTAATAAAAATTTCTAATAGTGGGATGATGTATAGATGATAGATTTTTTGAGTAATTGGATTCAAAAAATTGCTATGGCAGTAATTATAGTAAGTATTTTTGAATTAATTCTTCCTAATGGAAATTTAAAAAAATATATAAAAGTGGTTTTAGGAATTTATATTGTTTTTTGTATAATTTCTCCATTTATAAATAATTCTATTTGGAAGAATCTAGCAGATATAAATTTAGAAGAATATATTACAAATATGACAGATACACAAGAAGTTTCTTCAAACTTTAGTATGGAAGATTTATATATTGATGAATTAAAAAATAATATAAAAAAACAAGTGGAAAGTAAAGGATATAAAGTAGAAAATTGTAAAATTAGTGCTAACTTATCAAAAAGTAGCAAAAATCCTGGAATTCATGAAATAAAATTAAGCATTTCTAGATTAGAAAAAGATAATAAAATAAATATAAATTTACCTAAAATAGGAGAAAAAGAAGATATAGAGAAAGAAACAGAAATTACACGTGAAGAAATTGAAGATTTGAAAGAAACTCTTTCCAACTATTATGAGATAAATAAAGATATTATAGAGATTGAATGAAAAACATGCAAGTTTTAATTTTTTTAAATTACTATATAAGGAGAAGGTAAGATGGAACAATTTTTAAAAAAGATATCATCAAAAAACATTGCTACAAAAACTAATAAAAAAATTGAAAATTTGATTTTTTTAGTTATTGTTTTGGTTATAACTTTAATAATTATCAATTCTATCTGGAATAAAAAAACAAAAAATGAACCTAGTGAAAACACACTTGAAAATATAAATCCAGCATTATCTTTAACCGAAAAAAATACAAGCAAAATTGAATTAGAACAAAAACTTGAAAATATATTAAGCACAATTAAGGATGTAGGAGAAGTATCAGTTTTTATAAATTATTCAGAAAGTAGTTCCGTAATACCTTTATATGATGAAACCATAACTACTAGTAACACAGAAGAAGGAGATTCCTCGGGAGGAAATAGAAATATTACCCAAACCGAAACACAAAAAGAGGTTGTATTTTCAGAAAACTCAAACACCAAAGAACCTGTAACTCAGAAAACTACGATGCCATTAATACAAGGAGCGATTATAACTGCTGAAGGAGCAAGTAATGCAATAGTTAAAACTAATATAACAAACGCATTACAGGCGGTAACTGGACTTACTATTGATAAAATACAAGTTTTCGAAAAATCTCAAATTAAATAAGAAAGTGAAAGGAAAATAAAGAAATGAGGACGATTTTTTATGAAATTTTACATAAAACAAGTGAATTTATGAAAACACTAAAGAAAACTTTCAAAAAAAGAGAAATTGCAATATATGCGGTGGCATTAATGCTTGTTGCAGCTGGTTATTATAATTATTCTACATTAAATCAAGAAGCAAAAGAAACTATATCCGAAATCGAAAATACAGAAAATAACACAAATATTGAACACATCGGAGACGCTGTATTGGTAAATAGTGATGAAACGGAAAATATAGAAGAAAATTATAAAAAAACAGATCAAGAACAAAGCGAACAGACTGAGGTTGTAGATTCTACTCAAGTAGAAAGCAATGAAAATTATTATGCTAACACAAAGCTAGAAAGGGATAAAATGTATGCAGAAATGATTTCTAATTATGAGGCTATATTAAACAATATGAATGTATCTGAAGCACAAAAGTCTATAGCCACAACAGAAATCACAAAAATAAACAATATAAAAAATATGATTATGATTTGTGAAAATTTAATTCTTACAAAAGAATTTGAAAATTGTGTGATACTTATAAATGAAGCAAGTGTAAATGTGGTAGTACAAACAGAAAATGGATTAAATACACAAAAGGTAGCACAAATCCAAAACATTATTTCAAGAGAAATGCAAACAGAAATAGAAAATATACATATAAGTGAAAAATAATGAAAATAAAAAATAGTAATATTTATTACTATTTTTTTTGACATTTTATGTCGAATTATGCGATGAAAAAATATTGACAATGGTGCTATTTATGATATAATAGCACCTATTAATATCTAAAAAGTGTATTTAAACACAAAATTAATTGTAATCATTTGAATTTTAATCTAAAATTCTATAAAAATCTCACAAACAATTTAATTTATAAACATTAGAACTAGAGCCTAAGGGCTTTTATTAATGTGTAAAAAATAAGGAGATTTTTATGAGAAATATTCAAAAAAATAATTTAAAACAAAAGATAAATATCAAATTAGTAGTTATATTTTTAGTTTTTTTAGTAATCATATTTGTGAAAGGCATTTATAATAAAGCAAATGCAGCAACGGGTTATACAAGTATTAATTCAAGTACAATATTTGATAAAAGTTCATTAGATACCTTGAATTTAAATATTATAAATTTTCCAGAAGTAACAATAGAAGGGAACGAAAAAGTTGAAATTAAGGATCCTAAAGTTGAAAAAAATAATGAGTATAAAATAATATTTCGCAATATACCTAAAGGAAAAAAGATTGATGCTATAGTGACAACATTATTTAAAAATTGTGGTACACTGAACGGAAAGAGCATTGATATGAAAATAATATATTCTAATATGATTGCTTCAACTAGCATTTATTATCCTGACGAATCTTTTCTATTTTGGAAAACATATGGAACAATCGAAAATCAAAAAGCTGACAATGAGTGGTGGTATGCTGGTATAGAAAAAGTAGATATTGATGTTTCTTTTTATTATCATGATGAAAATACACCAATTTATTTAGATAATGCCTATATTTCGATATATTCTGAAGATAAAGGAGAAGGAATATATTCAAGTCAAGCCATTGAGAATTATTTATATGATGATACGACAATTGAATACCATCCAAATAATTATACAACAGAATATGTCTCAAATAGTTATAAAAACTTATTTGTTGGGACAGCAAATGGTTTTACAGAATCTGGAAATAAAGAAAGAGTGGGATTTAGATACAAAAATAAGACTAATTTAAATTTAACTTTACTTTCTTTTGATGATACGCAAAATGTGGGTTACCATTTAAGATTTACACCACTTACTGGAGTTGTACCAGATAATCCAACAAAAACAATGGTACAGCAAAAAGATAATGTAAAACCAGGTGAAAAAATAACATATGAGATAAAGCAACCATTAGTAAAAAGGTATGATGAAAGTTTTCAATATGAATCTGTTATATTTGAAGATACTTTAGATAAAAGATTAAAATTTGATTCTTTTAAAATTGTTTTTTCAAATGGAAATGAAATAATGCAAAGTGAAATGGAACAAGATACAAGAAAAATGGGAAACTTTAAATTCGAAGTAAACTTAAATAAAATAACATGGGAACTCGATTGGGAAAACCAACACAATAAAACAGAATATTCATTTATTCCATTTCAATTATTGATAGATTCAAATGGTGGGTGGATAAAATTTATAATAACCGCTATAGTTAAAGATGATGTAGAAGAAGGTATACTAAAAAATCAAGCAACAACCAAAATTCAAAATAAATATGAACTTAAATCAAATGAAGTCGAAACAACAATAAAAAAGGATAAAGAAATTGAACCAGAGCAACCAAGAAAAGGAAAAATTATAGTTCATTATGTAGATGAAGTTACAAATGAGGATATAGAAAAAGAAATATTTGAAGAAGAAATAAATGAACAAGTTACAACTAATTCTAAAATAATTGAAGATTATAGTTTGACAAAAAAACCGGAAACTGAAGTATATACAACTGAAGAAAATGAACAGCATGTATACTATTACTATAGATATAATGGTAGGATTCAAATTCATCATATAGACAAAATAAATGAATTCGAATTTTCAACTGAACTTATTACTGGACCTGAAGGAAGCACTTTAACAACACATGCAAAAGAAAATGATCCTGATTATAAAATTTTTAAAAAACCAGATATTGAAGAATATCAATATTCAAAAGAAATTCAACATGTATACTATTATTATAAAAGACCAGGAAAAATAATTGTGCATCATATAGATGAAGTAAATGGAAATGAATTAGATACAGATTATATTGAAGGACTAGAAAAAGATATAATTACAACAAAGGCCAAAGACATAACAAACTACAGAATATCACAAATACCAGAAACTGAACAATATGAAATCAATATATTTGATACAGATGTATACTATTATTATAAACGTCCAGGAAGAATAATTGTACATCATATAGATGAAGTAAATGGAAATGAATTAGATACAGATTATATTGAAGGACTAGAAAAAGATATAATTACAACAAAGGCTAAAGATATAACAAACTATAAAATATCACAAACACCAGAAACTGAACGATATGAGATTAATGTATTAGATACACATGTATATTATTATTATATACATGTATCAAAGGGAGTATTGGTGAAATATATTGATATAATAACAAATGATTTATTAGAAAATGAACAAATAATTGAAGGATATGAAAATGATTATTATACAACTTCTCAAAAAAAATTTACTAATTATTCTTTTGTAAAAGATAGTGAAAATACATCAGGAATAATGACCAGAGAATTAATTGAAGTTAGATATTATTATGTATATAATTCGAGCATAAAAGTTCACCATATATATGGAGTTAATGGAGGAGAAGACACAGAAGAAATAAAAGGAAACGAAGGAGAAAAATATGAAACTTATCCTAAAGAAAACCCAGTAGGACATGATGGCAAACTTTATAAACTAAATAAGGACTTGCTTCCAGAAAATCACAAGGGAACATTTGAAAAGAAAAATAAGGATATATATTATTACTATGAACCTAAAATTGGGAATATTATTATAAAACATATAGATAAAGCAACTGGAAAAAATATAATATCTCCAGAAACATTATATGGATATACAAATGATAAATATGAGACAAATAAATTAGAAAATTCAGATTACGAATTAGTAGAAAAAACTGAAAATTATAAAGGATTTTTTACAGAAGGCACAGAAGAAATAATATATTATTATTTAAGAAAAGCTATTGTAATCGTAAATTATGTAAATGAAGAAACAAATGAAATAATGGAAACAGAAAATATTAATGGATTAGAGACAGAAGAATATTCGACTGATCCTAAAAATTTTGATTACTATACTTTGTTACAAGAAAAATATCCTAAAAATAGTAAAGGAAAATTTATAAATGAACCTATTATTATAGATTATTATTATAATCCTATGAAATTCAATTTAAAAGTTAATCAAATAATTGAAAAAATAAAACTAAATGAAATAGAAAATATTATAAATAAAACATTAGGAAAAATTGAAATTGACAGGAAAGAAAAAAGATATGATTTAAAGATATATTATAAAATTGAAGCAATAAACGATAGCGAAATATCAGGAAATGCACTATTAAAGGAATATATACCAAATGGATTTATGATGTTAGAAGAGGATAATCCAAACTGGCAAATAGATAATGATACAGCATCAATTTTTATAGAAAATATACTACCAGGAGAAAAAAGAGAATATTTTATTGTCTTAACTAATATAAATAAAACAATAACAGGAATTATACCTAATAAGGTAAAGATAGAAAATTCAGAAAATCAAGCGAGTTTTAAAGAAACTACTTATGAAGACAATGAAAGCAATACAGAAACAATTGTTAGTATAGCTACTGGAGGATTAAAAATAACAAATAGATTATTTTTTGTATTAATTTTATTTATATTATCATTTGAAATTTTTATCACAAAATTATATTTAAAAATTAGACAAAAATAGACAAAAAAGTAAGTAATATAAACCTCGAAAAATCGGGGTTTATATACGTTTTTAAGATAAATATTACAAAAATGTTACAACATGATTAATTTTGTGTTACAAGAAGAAAAAAATATTGATTTAATAAAAAAAGTATTGTAAAATAAAAAAAGAATTATTGAAAAATAAAAAATTGAGGAGGAATATACAAATGGCATCAAATCCAATGCAAAGACAAGCAAGAAACTCATTCTTATTAGGAATGTTAGTAGCTATTATAATAGCTGCAGTAATAATAGTATTTTTATTCATGCAAATGAAAAAATTGAGAGAAGATAATCAAGAATATGAGGCAAATTTAAAAAGTATTTATGTATTAGCTCAAGATGTAAAATCAGGAGATGTTCTTACTGATGATATGTTTAAAAAAGTAACAATAATGACAGATTCTATACCAGAAGATTATGCTGATATAGATAGCTTATTAAGTGCATATTCGCTATATACAAAAGACGGAACAAGAATAATTTCTGGATATACAAATGGAGAACAACATTTATATCTAGACAATGATAAAAAAACAGAAGTGTTCCAAAATGATGAGACTGAAAAATATTATATAAAAAATGCCAACAATGCAGATGAATATATAGAAACAACTGAAGCACCAGTATTAGTTAAAATTGATACAAAAGCTAATACAATGATTACACAATCAATGATATCAAGATCAGATGAAATAGTAGGGGGAGACGTAAGACAAGTAGAATATAATACTATTGTTTTGCCAATCGATTTAATGACTGGAGACTATATTGATGTGAGACTTATGTTACCTTCTGGACAAAACGTTGTTGTAGTTTCTAAAAAAAGAGTTACAATACCACAATTTGATGGAGAATATCTAGCAGACACTGTACAAATGAACTTAAGTGAACATGAGATTCTTACAATGTCAAGTGCAATTGTAGAAGATTGGATGCTACAAGGAACAGGAATACTATATGCAACAAAATATGTAGAAGCTGGAATGCAAGAAGAAGCTTCACCTACATATGTTCCAAATGGAGAAGTTACAAGATTAATGGATTCAGATCCTAATATTTCAAATAGAGCAAGAACTGAATTAATAGCAAAATATAATGGATTATCTGAAATAAGAAATAATTACATAAATAGCGCACTTTCAACATATGGTTCTACAGAAGGATTATCAGGAAGAGCTGATTCAAGTATAGGTGCAACCTTAGAAGCAAGACAAGAATATTTACAATCACTTGTTGGAGAATAATTAAACAAAATAGAAAGGTGATTTAAGCATATGAAAAAAATTGGATTCGTGGGAGCAATAGACAAATCGGATTTGATGATATGTGTAGCTAAGGTATTACAACTACTAGGATATAAAACTCTAGTAATTGATACTACTAGTACACAAAAGATAAAATATATAGTACCTAGTATAAAACCAACAAAATCTTATATTACGAATTTCGAAGACGTAGATTTTGGAGTAGGATTTAGTAGTTGGGAGGAGATGGAAAGATACTTAGGAATAAGATTTGAAACCAATGAAGATGAGTCATCACAGGATGGAGAAAATTCGATAGAAGCAAAAGAAAAAACGGAAGATAAAGATGAATTGTATGATTATATATTAATAGACGTTGATGATAAAGAATCTTTAGAAAAATTTGATATAAGCAATGCAGATAAAAAATATTTTCTCACAAAATTTGATAAGTACTCTCTAACAAAAGGAATGGACATATTTTCAGAACTTGAAGATCCTATTGAATTAACAAAAGTACTATATTCATATAGCAGTTGTAGTAAAGAAGATGAAGCATATTTAAATTTCGTTTCTTCTTATTACCAAATAAATTGGAACGATTATGAAATGTATTTTAGAATTTTAGGAGAAGACAATCAAGGATTTGAAGAAAATCAAAAAACACAAAAAATTAAATTTAGAAGATTAAGCCAGACTTTTAAAGACTCTCTTGCATATCTTGTACAAGATATCAGTAAAGCAGATAGCATGGGAAAAATAAAAAAAGCAATGAAAGATTAGAGGAGGATTACTATGTCAATTGTAACATTTTGGAATGGTACAAAAGAACAATCAGGAACTACATTTAGTGCAATAGCATTTGCAGTCCAAAGTGCCATACAACATAATATGAAAATACTTCTTATTTCAACATCATTTAATGATACTACAACGAGAGATTGTTTTTGGAAAAGTAATATAAAAAAATCAATTTTTGGAAGTAGTGCAGAGAAAATAAGTAATAATGGTATAGAGGGGTTAGAATTATTAATGAGAGGTGGCAAAATAACTCCAAATAGAATACCAGAATATACAGGAATATTGTTGAGAGATAGATTAGAAGTCTTGACTGGAGTAGAAAGTAGCAATCAAGATTTATATGATAAAGTAAAAGAAAAATATGGCCAAATTATTAGTTTGGCAAAAGAATATTATAACTTAGTTGTAGTAGATTTGGACAGAAGACTAAATATAGAATACCAAAGAACTATTTTAGGTTTATCAGATATAATAGTACCAGTAGTTACACAAAAAGCAAAAGATATTCAAATGATACAAGAATTGATAAACCAAAATGATATATTAAATAGAGAAAACACAGTAATAACAATAGGAAGATATATGGAAGACACAAAATATAATGCAAAAAACATTACAAGAAACATATTAAAATCTAAAGATATAATAAATGTGGTACCATATAATAATTTGCTTTTCGAAGCAGCTCAAGAAGGAAGAGTTATAGACATTTTCTTTGATTTCATGAAAATTAGAGAAAGAGACATAAACTATAGATTTACTCAAGAACTAAATAGATTATTTGATACAACAAAAGGAAAAAATGATATGCTAAAAATGAAAAGAGGACAATAATAACTATAATAAAAGGATTCTTTTAGGGGGAAAAAATAATGACAATATCAAACATATTGCTTGTGTTATTGGTTATATTAATTGCAGGAATATTTATTTATTTCCACATAAGATCAAAAAAGAATGCAGAAATTGTAACCAATATAGATGTCGATGATCAAACATACACACTAGCTAAAATGATAGAATTTATTAAGAGAAGATTAGATGAAATAACTAAAATTAACTTGTATGATATAGGATTATCAGAGGAAGAATTAAAAAGAAGAAAAACCAAAAAATACGAATTAAAAAAGGCTTTAAAAGGATGTACTTATGGAGACGTTAATGATAAGAAATATGTCAAGGAGTTAATTTATGATTTATTAGCTAAAGAATATGGTGTAACAGAAATGAATATCTCTAAGGCTATACCTTTTGATATTCCATCAGTTTTAACACCTCAAGACAAATTTGATATATTATTATACTTCTATAAAAAAGAATATGCTTATGAAGCTCTTGGAGAATTAATAAATAAATATAAATTAGATGATTTTAAATATGTACAAGGAGAAACAAAACCTTGTTATGTAATTACAGAAGAAGAAATAAATGACATTTATGAGAAAGAAAATTTAACTTTAGCTTTTTCTGATAAACTAAATATTGTTGTTCAAAGAATATATCAACAATATAAAGGATATTCAAGCATAGACGAAATTAGAGATATGAACATAGATGGTGTTTCTGGAGGTGTATCAGGACTACCAGAAAGCTTTATTAGCCAAGTTGCACAAACAGACTCAGCTGACTATTTAACACAAATAGCTGAACATAAAGTACAGCGTGCTTGCGATAGTATTTGGATAATGTTCCATCGGAAAATCAATTCGTTTAGGATTTTTATCTTTTGGTTCAGAAGCAGAACTAAAAAGAGTTTGCCAAAATATATATAAATATAACAACCCTGGACAATTATCAGATACAAATGGTTACAAAATCAATGAAATGAAAGATGGTTCTCGTGTCGTTGTTGTAAGACCATCAATGTCAGAAACATGGGCATTTTTCGTAAGAAAATTCGATGTTAAGAGAGCAACACTTGAACAAATAGTTTTATACCCTGGAAAAGAAGACACAATAGCACTTTTAAAGTTTTTAGTTAAAGGTGCAAGGATTATATCACTTACTGGTGAGCAAGGTTGTGGTAAAACAACAATGCTTATGGCAATGATAGAAAATATATATGAAACAATGAACTTACGTATTACAGAAACTGCTTTTGAGTTACACTTAAGAAAAATTTATCCTACTAGAAACATCGTATCAATGCGTGAGACAGAAACAATAGCTGGTCAAGAGTGCTTGGACGTACAGAAAAAGACAGATGGTTCTGTAAACATAATCCGGAGAGGTTGCAACAGACCCCGTAGCATCTTGGATGATCCAATCTGCACAGGTTGCATCTAAATTTACACTATTTACACACCATGCTAAAACATTCCCTGATTTAGTTACAGCTTTAAGAAACTCAATGCTTAGAGCAGGAGTATTTAAAAATGAACAAACAGCAGAAGAACAGGTTGTTTCAGTTTTGAACTTTGACATACACTTAGTAAAAGACTATAGAGGAAATCGTTACATAGAAAGAATTACAGAATGTATACCTGTAGAAAATAAAAATGAATATACATTTAACCACAGATATGAGAAAACTTTAGAAGGAAAATTCGATAAATTTTTTGACAATGCAACATATTATTTCATGAAAACAACAAATAAACAATTATATATTTATAAAAATATATTAGAATATGTTGATGGAGAATATATAATAACAAATAAAATTTCTGATAAAAACATAAGAGAAATGAGATTAAACATGACAGATGCAGATGCAAAAGAGTTTGATGAATTTGTAGCAAGAAACTGGGGAGAATCTAGTGTATATAGAATGGAAGACGAAAGAAAAGAAAAATCAAAAATAGCTGCAAATATGGCTACTAAAAAAAGAAAACCAAAAGATATCTAAAACATTCATAAGCAGAGGAGGTGCACACAAACATGTCATCAAGTATGTTACGTTATGTAATATATGGTATTGGAGGCATCTTTGCGATTATAGTTATTGCATATATTGTAATTTCAAAGAAAATGAACAAATCAGAATATAAACAATTGCAAAAACTAAGGCAAGGAACAGAAACAAAAGGCTTCTCAAAAGAAGTAATGTATCAAAAATTATACATAACATATTCTAAAATACCATTTTTAAAAAGTTATATATTTAAATTAAGACGTAGATTAGAAATATTAAATATAGATGATGAATATGCTACAAGAAGAGATAGTGCAAAAATTTTAAGTAAAACATTACTTATATTAATACCAATAATAACACTTTCAATTATACTTACTCATACAAATTATTTAATATTATCAATAATATTAATATTTGAGATATTTATGACTGATAGTTTTATAAATGGTATGGTAGATGGCATGGATAATAACTTACTTAAAGAGCAATTAGACTTTTTTGCTGAAATAAGACATGCATATCATGAATTTAATATGGTTGAGGAAGCTATATATCAGATATCTCAAGATGATGAAAAAAATATTTCAAGACAGGGTGAAAAAATATATGAAGTATTAATAGCTAATGAGCCAGAAATAGAACTTGAAAAATATTATGATGTTGCGCCAAATTCATACTTGAAAGAATTTGCAGGAATTTCATATTTGACAAAAGAGTTTGGAGACAGAAAAGTAGATAAATCATCTTTATATTTAAAAAATGTAAACAATATAACAGAGGAAATGCAAATCGAAATTTTAAAAAGAGATAAAATAGATTATGTATTTCAAAGTTTATCAATTATATCTATAGTTCCCGTTTTAGGACTAGAACCATTAAAGAATTGGGCTGTAGGTAATTTCTCATTCACGGAGAGCTTTTATAGAGGTAGATCTGGAATGATAGTACAAATCTTAGTAATAATTATAACAATTATATGTTATTTATTATTAAGAAAAATAAAAAATAATGGATCAACAGATAAGAATAGACAAACAACAGAAAACCCTTGGCAAGCAAAATTATATAGAAATGCAATTGCAAAAAAGATAGTAGATGCTTTTATACCTAAAAAAGGTACTAAAGAATATTTAAAAGTACAAAAAACTTTAAAAGATTCTGCATCAAAACAAAAAATGGAATGGCTGTATATAAACAGACTTACTTTAGCTTTAGTGACATTTATAATATCAATATTTATATTTGTAGAATTACATGTTGTTTCTACAGATTGGATATATAATGAACCAACTACTGATTATGATTTAATAACAGGACTGACTGGTAATGAACTGGAAACGGCAATGGCAGTTACAGAAAGTGATAATAAGTTTTTGGATATGTTTAAAGGAAATAAAGAGACAACTGTTGCAGATATTGAGCGTGCAATGCAAAGGTCAGATGATTATGCTGAAAGCAAAGAAGAAGACATTGAAGAATCTGCTCAGAGAGTTTGGGACAAATTGCAAAAAATAAATAAAGAGTATTTAGGATGGTTCGAAGTACTACTATCAGTTGTATTTATGATTATTGCATATATGTCACCAATGTGGTTAATGTATTTCCAATTCAAAATAAGACAAATGGAAATGGAAGACGAAGTAATGCAATTCCAAACAATAATCTTAATGCTTATGAGAATCGAACGTGTTAATGTAGAAATGATATTGGAATGGCTAGAAAGATATGCAAACATATTTAAAGAACCATTGGCAAGATGCGTTAACAATTATGAAGCAGGAGCATGGGAAGCACTAGAAGAATTAAGGACAGAAACAACTTATCAACCATTTGTAAGAATAATAGAAAGTATGCAAGCAGCAGTTGAAAAAATACCTATTAGGGATGCTTTTGACGAATTAGATTCTGAGAGGGACTATTATCAAGCTAAGAGAAGAGAATCTAATGATAGATTAATTGCGAAAAAGGCAATGATTGGAAAAGTAATAGGATTTGCACCGATGGTAATAATGTTCGTAGGGTATTTAATTGTACCTTTGGTATACATAGGATTAACATCTATGTCAAGTACAATGTCAAATGTAGGATAATAAAATCAAAAAGGAAGTGAGATATTTGGAAAATGCTTCAAAAGCTTTAATTATAGCAGGAGGAATATTAGTTACAGTCTTAATAGTAACTATTTTGGTGTATGCTTGGAGTCTTTTTTCTGAATATCAGGCTTCACGAGAAGAATTAGCAAATATACAAGATACAACCGAATTTAATATGCAGTTCACAAATTTTGATAGAGACAATGTTTTAGGATATGAATTGCTTTCTTTATTAAATAAAATTGTAGATTATAATGAAAGAAGAACAAATGATACTGAACATGGAAATGATGATCAATATCCAGCTGTTAGAATAACTATAACACTTGATGCAGAAGATGATGAATATACAAATAGAAAAAAACTAGTATATAATGATACAATACAATTATTTGATTCTAATATGTATATAGATGAAGATCTTACAAAAGTAAATGTAACAGCAAGTGGAAAAAAGAGAAAATCATTTAAAAGAGATGTTGAAAGTAAAATAAATAACTTGGCTGCAGAATTAAATATATATGATGAAACAATATTAACAAATATGGCAAAAAATATAAAAACAATGTTTAAAACACAAAAAGAAATTGAAGATGAGGCAAGAGTGTTAAAAGATCCTTCTCCTGAAGGAGAAGCAGTAAAAAAAGTAATGGTTACAAGTTTTAATTCATATTTAAAAGATTACAAATTAGAATATAAAACTGAACATTATAATATGTTAATACTTAAAGATGATAGAAAAGAAACTAAATCTAAAATGATTATCAATGGAAAAAACTTTGGAAACCTATATCAAAAATTGTGTGCTTATTATGAGTATATGCAATTCAAAAGAGGAATTTTTAAATGTACAGGAATAGGATATGATAGTGAAAATACTGGAAGAGTAACTTCAATTGGATTTGATTTTACAGGAAATATAAAATAAACATTACAAAAAATGCGAAAGGCTAGGTTAAATGTATGGAAAATGCAACAAAAGCTTTGATTATTGCGGGTGCAGTATTGGTAGCAATTCTCTTATTAACTTTGTTTGCATATGTACTTAGTTTAATGGGAGAATATACAGCAAATGTATATGATGAAATGAAAGCAGTAGATATTACAGAATTTAATCAAATATTTTTAAATTACGATGATAGGGAAATTTCAATACAAGATGTAGCATCAATTGTTAACCTTGCAATCGATAACAACAGAAGTCCCAAATTTAGCACAGAAGTGATAGTGGATGTAACATGTGGTTGTGAAACCTATAGTGGTGATTTAAATTGGGCAAAACAATATAAAGACAATGTAAATAGAATTTTAGAAGAACATATAGATGATGTAAAAAGTAACAGAAAATTTTCATGTAAAGTTGAAATCAATCCTACTACAACAGTAGTTAATAAAGTAGTTATAGTTCGAAAGGAATAATATTTATTTAAGGAATCATCAATATGAAAAAAATAATTATAATTATATTATCACTGACAATTGTAATACTATCTGTATTTTATGTAAAATATTTAGATTATAAAAATTTAAAATCAGAGGTTGAAAAATATAATCTACAATATGATATGTATCTTCACAAAGATATTGATGGAAGAGAATTAACATCTATTATAAATAAGGCAGTAGATAACAATGAAAAAAATTCAATAGGCAAAGATGAACAAGGACTTTATATAGAAAATGATACTACTTCAGTCAAAATAGATATAAAAATGACAGATATAGATTTTACATATAATATGGAAACAATATATAATGGCAAAATGGAAAATTTTATTAGTCTATACAATTCAATTTATTTTAGATGTGAAGAGGTAAAATATAATAGTTTAGGAAAAATAAAGTATATAAGGTTTATACAAACAACAAACTAAATTTGTTATTGATATTAGATAAGTGAATTATTCGATTAGATTTGCTTTATCTATAAAAATATATAAAATGTGATAAACGAAGGAGGAATAAATGTATGGAAAACGCATCAAAAGCTTTAATTATAGCAGGAGCAATTTTATTATCAATATTAATAATATCATTAGGTATTATGATTTTCACACAAGCAAAAGATTCAGTAGGATCAAATAACTTAGATAAAACAAAAATAGCTGCATTTAATTCTGAATGGGAAACTTATGCTGGGAAAAATAAGAATGCCAGTGAAGTAAGATCTATGATAGCTGCAGTAAATGCAAGTAATGCAACAGAAAAAAAATCAGGAGATGGAAGATATGTAAAAGTTATAGATGGTACTGTTGATAGTAAAACAGAATACAATGAAACTACATTATCAAAATCAGTTTCTAATCTTACATCAAGTTTAGCTGCTGCAAAAAGTTATAAAATAACAGCTACATATGATGACAATTCGGGACTAGTAACAGCATTGACATATGAAGAACAATAACTATAATAAAAAAGAAAGGATTTGACTATTTGTCAAAAGAGTAAAAGTATATGGAAAACGCATCAAAAGCTCTAATTATAGCAGGAGCAATTTTATTATCAATATTAATAATATCATTAGGTATTATGATTTTCACACAAGCAAAAGATTCAGTAGGATCAAATAACTTAGATAAAACAAAAATAGCTGCATTTAATTCTGAGTGGGAAACCTATGCTGGAAAAAATAAAAGTGCTAGTGAAGTAAGATCTATGATATCTGCAGTAAATGCAAGTAATGCAACAGAAAAAAAATCAGGAGATGGAAGATATGTAAAAGTTATAGATGGCACAGTATCAGAAGCTAAGACATACGATGAAAATACTTTAAAAGGATCAGTTTCTGATCTTACATCAAGTTTAGCTGCTGCAAAAAGTTATAAAATAACAGCTACATATGATGAAACCTCAGGACTAATAAAAGAATTGAAATATGAAGTACAAAAATAATATTATAAAAAAGAGAGGATTTGACTATTTGTCAAAAGAGTAAAATTATATGGAAAATGCATCTAAAGCCTTAATAATGGCGGGAGCTGTATTAATTGCACTACTCATAGTTTCTTTAGGGGTATTAATTTTTAGAAATTATGCTGATTCAGCGAAAAAATCAGCTAATATGGATAAACAAGAAATATCAGAATTTAACTCTAAAATTTCGCCTTATGTAAGAAATACAATTAGTGGTTCTGAAGTAAATGCGTTAATACAATTAGTAATTTCTATTAACAATAATTGTATTAGTAGTAATGATGATACAAAACAAGTTGTTCTTGAATATACTTCAACTAAAGATAGTGCTTCAAATTTAAGTATAAAAATTGTAAAAGAAGGGGATAAATATAAGCTTAATACTAATGGAAGAACCAAAGTACAAACAGGAGCATCTTATTATTACAAAGTAACAGCTGACTATTCAGACAACGGACTAATAAATAAAATTACAATTACTGATAAATAAGGTTTAATTAGTACAAAAAAGGAGGCATGCAAAAATGGAAAATGTAACAGATGCTTTGATTATGGCTGGACAAGTATTAATTTTTATTTTAGCTCTTTCGGTCTGTATGTCTTCTTTTACTAACTTAAGAGGGAATATTACTGAAATGATTGGACAAACTGAAACAATCAAAATGGCAAAAGACTCTGATGGATATATAAACTATGTTGAAAGTAGTAATGGCAAAGCAACAAGAATGGTTGGAGCAGAAACAGTAGTTGCATCTATGTATAGAGCAGTAAAAGAAAACTATATAGTATATATAAAACTAGTTGAAACTACAGATTGGCATGAAGTAGAACATACTGGGACTATACTAATAGAAGCACAACCAGATGCTGTAAATACGGATGAAACTGCAAAAATAAAACCAGGAGATAAACTAATAAAGGTAACTATAGGTAGAGAAGCTAGTGGTGTAAATGAAAAAGTTAATTCTATTTTATCAAATGGACTTTATAACATAATAAAAGGAAGAAAATTTAAAGAATATTTAGGTGAATATCAGAATGGAACAGCTGCTTCTTCAGAAAATAGAGTTACAAAAAGAATTATAACATATGTTGAATCAACATAATTTTATAAAAAAATTTGCAAAAAAAAATTAAAAATGTTATAATAAATTCGGGAAAAATGTTTTTTTGAAAGGAAGGAATATTAAATGGGAGATTCAGCAATAACAATAGTTGCTATATTTTTAGCTGCAATATTAATGTTCATTTTTCCATTGATGACAATGGCAGATAAAACAGATGATGCAACATCTTTAACAATAAAATCAGCAACAACAGAATTTACAAATCAAGTTAGAACAAAAGGATATCTTTCACAAGAAGATTATGATAATTTTGTATTAACTATAGCTGCCACAGGAAATTCTTATGATACAGATATAACAGTAATGAAACTTGACGCAAATCCAGCTAAAAAAGTACAAGGTTCTACAGTAACAATAGGGGAAAATGTATATTATGTAATGTATACTACTCAAGTTTTGGAAGCTTTAAATAATACTTCAAAATTGTTAGCTTTATCAGAAGGTGACATTATAACTGTTAAAGTAGAAAATACAAATACTACAATATCAGGACAATTAAGAAACTTCTTATATAAAGTTACAGGAAATACTGATGGTATAATAGCTGCTGAAGCATCAGGAATGGTTACAAAAACTTATGGTAGTTAAAAAATAATATAAAAAAATAAAAGGGAACAAACATGTAATTTTTTTAGTGAAAAATTAGATGTTTGTTCCCTAATAATTTATAACATAAGAAGGAGTTATAGATGAAACTACAATCATTATCAGTTATCTTTATAATAATAGTTCTGCCAATTACAATGGTATTGTCAGAATATATCTCTAATCTAATAGAATCAAGAGAGATAGAAATGTTATATGATACTAAACTTTTAAATTCGACTTATGATGCGATAAAAGCATATCAATTAAATACTATAAACAATGCCTTTGGAGATGTTACTACTCAAAAAGTAAACGACATAGAGGCAGCTGCAAGTACCTTTTTTAATTCATTATCTTCAAATTTCAACTATGCTGGATATGATTCAAATGTAATGCAAGAATATGTTTCAGCAATTGTATTTACAATGAATGATGGTTACTATATTTTTTCACCATATACCAACACACTAACAGAACTAAAAGAAAACACTGAAGATGATAGCTCATCATATGATGAATCATATAGTAAAGGTGGAGAAATAAAAGATGGATTAAAACCATATGTTTATTATAATTGTAGATATGTAAATCCAAGTAAAGAATTTGATTTTGTAATAACATATACTTTAGATAATTATATAACTATACAAGGAATGATAAATAATATATATGTTTATGATTGTGGATATCTTTATTCAATTGATAATGATGATGGAATTAAAAAAAGCGGAGAAAATTATATTTATAATGGAATAACATTTACTAATAGTCAAAGTGAAGAAATGAAAGAATATGTTGGTGATACACTATACTCATATGCTAAAATAAACGGAAAAAAATATTACCTTGACCCAAATTATTATGACAGAACAGAAACAAAAACTATAAAATATGAAGGAAATTCAATTACAATACCTGCAAGAACAGGAATATTTTACATAGATTCAACAGGAGCTAAAAATTATAATCAAACTAAAGGATATTCTAGCTCAAATTTAAAAGCTGAAAATGATGAATTTATAAGATATTATTTAGCCATAAAATATAATAAAAGTGCATACGAATATTTTAAAAAAGCATATGAATTTTCTAAAATGGCTATAGGTGGAGGGGGAATATCTGGATATGCTGATAAAACTGGAAATACAGCTTTACCTACTCATGGATATAGATTAAATGAACTTAGTACTTCAGATGCAGTTATTTATGGTTCTACTTCTAATTACGATATTTACAAAAATTTATCTCAAGATATAACTAATATCCAAGAATATGGAGAATTTAATATATTTTCAGGAAATGATATTGGAAAAAGTTCTTCTAATTTTGAACAGCATAGAAAAGCAATTATAAGGTATGTAATAGAAACAAACTTAACTACATCAATTGCAAGTTTTTCATCATCTGCAAGTACAGATTTTAAAATGCCAAAAATTTCAGAAGATGATTGGGAAATGATAGAAAATGATGTTTGTGCTATTTCATTTATGCAAGGAATGTCAATAGGATCTAAACAATACAACGGATATGCAGCTGTTTCCAACACTTTGGGTGCAGAACATATTGATGAAAGTGATATATATATATTAGCAACAGATTTAAATGGCAATAAAATATATTGTAAACCAAATGATAAAAAATTAGAAAAAACGGATGGATATTCGGTAATACCATATTCTCAATTAGGATATTATAGTGGAATTCTAAAATTGAATTTTGAACAAAAACAAGATGCTAGTAATAATGATGTAGACACTATTATTTATCAACCTATGAGTTATACGGCAACTGGAAATATAAGAACCCCTTATTTGGGAAGTTACACTAGTATAATGGGAACAAGTGATGTTGAATTAATAGGCGGAGGAAATGAATATGCAGATATGCATAGTTATTTGAAAAATTCACCTATAAATTTAAAAACAGCATATTATAATGGATTTGCGAGAGAAAGATGGGGATCTTATAATGTTAACAATATAAATTATGAATTAAATGGAAATAGTAATGGATGTGATTATTTCTTAAACGATTATCAATTTGTTCAATAAAAATAAAACTTAAGTAATAGAATTATTACTTAAGTTTTATTTTTATTTATAAAAGAATAATTAGTTCAAAAGCATAGCTCCAATTTCTGTAATTGTTCCAGCACCTTGTGTAACAATTATGTCATTTGGTTTAACATTTTCTTTTAAATATTTAACACAAGTATTGAAATCAGGAAGATACATAGCATTTTTTCCAAGAGATATAATTCTATCTGCCAGATCTTTAGAACTTATATTATAAGTATTTTTTTCACGAGCTGCATATATATCTAAAACGATTATATTATCAAAATTCATTAAACATTTTGCCAAATCATCTAAAAGAAGCTTTGTTCTACTATAAGTGTGTGGTTGGAAAACAACCCAAGATTTATTATATTTTTTATTTTTTAAAGCATTCGCAGTAGCAGTAATTTCGGTAGGATGATGACCATAATCATCATAAATACTTGCTCCATTTATTTTACCTTTAAATTCAAATCTTCTTTCAGCTCCAGAAAATCCTAAAAGTGCTGTTTTAATTGTTTCATATGTAATACCATAATAATCGCACAAAGCAATAACAGCTAATGAATTTGAGACATTATGAATTCCTGGAATATTAAGTCTAATCTTTCCATAAAAAGAATCTTTTTGATAAACATCAAATTCTGGAAAGCCATTTTCGTCAAACACTATATTTTCGGCCGTAAAATCTGCTAATTCCTTATTATTTATACCATAGAATAGAACTTTAGCATTAGTATAAGCAGAAAGTTCTGCACAATTCTTATCATCAGCATTTAATACAAGTAATCCATCATCTGGAACTAGTTTAACATATTTTACGAAAGCATTCTTAATATTTTCAAATGTTTTAAAATAATCTAAATGATCATTATCGATGTTTAAGATAATTGCAGATTTTGGGCTGAATTTCAAAAAACTTTCCACATATTCGCATGCTTCAATTATAAAATATTCACTATTTCCAACTTTGTAATTTCCATTTATTTGCCTTAAATCTGCTCCAACTTGAATAGAAGGATCTTTTAAAGCTTCTAAAAAACATAAAGCAACCATTGAAGTTGTAGTACTTTTACCATGTGTTCCAGATATTGTAATAGTATCTTTGAAACATCTTGTAATTTCACCTAAAAAATCTGCTCTCTCTATTATTGGAATGTTTTTAGATTTAGCTGTGATTAATTCAACATTATCTTGTGAAATTGCTGCACTATAAACTACTACATCTTGATCTGTAATATTATGAGAGTCATGACCTATAAAGACCTTTATCCCAGATTGTGATAATCTTTTAGTAACTTCAGTTTCAATATTATTAGATCCTGTAACTATAAAACCAAAATTAATTAGTATTTCAGCAATACCACTCATACTTACTCCGCCAATTCCAACCATATGTATTTTTTTATATTTTTTTAATCTTTCAATGTTAGGCATATCTATATTCACTCCTAAATAATCAATTCTAAAACTGAAATTATTATATACTTAATTAATATGATTTTCAACAATTTGATTAAATTTATCTAAATAAATTTAACCAATTACCCAAGACAAATTTATTCATAGATATAAAGTTAATTTTTCTCACATCATTATAAGAAATCAAATCACATTCAGCAATTGTTTCACCATCTATTGTAAAAGAAATCTTACCGAGTGTTTTACCTTCTGTAATAGGTGCTTCTATATTAGGATCAATTTCTATATTTTGTTCAATATTTACATATATTCCTTTTGCAATAACACATCCAAGAGAAGATTTAGAAATTACATTTACACATGGATAAATTCCTTTTTTAATTTTAACAGATTGAATAATATCATTTTCATTAACAAGTTCTTTATATTCAAAATTAGCAAAACCATAATCTAATAGGGTTTTAGCATTTTCAAAACGTATTTTAGAAGTAGGAGCTTTCATTACAACCGCAATTAAAGAAAGATTATCTTGAGTTGCTGATGCAGATAGATTATATAAAGCGGTAGATGTGGAACCAGTTTTAAGCCCAGTACATCCTTTATATGTTCTAACTAATTTGTTGGTATTTACTAAACTCGATTTTCCGATTGCGAAGTGAATCCATATATATTGTGGTATAATTTGTAATTTCAGGATATGTATTTAATAGATTCCTTGAAAGAACTGCTATATCATAACTAGAAGTTAAATGACCATCTTCGTCAATACCATGACAATTTTTGAAACAAGTATCATTCATACCAAATTCTTTTGCTTTTTCATTCATCATGGCGACAAAATTTTCTTCTGTACCACCAATATATTCTGCCATAGCAGTGACTGAATCATTTGCAGATACGACACAAATTGACTTTAACATATCACTTACACTTAAAGTTTCTGTTGTATCCAACCAAATTTGAGAACCACCCATAGAAGCAGCATTTTCTGAACAAGGAATTAAAGTATCATAATTGATTTTTCCAGATGAAATTGCCTCCATTATCAAATAAATACTCATAAGTTTTGTTACACTTGCAGGTGCAAGTTTTTCATGTATATTATATGAGTATAAAATTTTTCCTGTTTTTTGTTCCATCAAAATACAAGAACCACAATCTAAATTTAATGGATTAGAATTATCACTTATATTATTAATAACATCGCTTGAAACTTCTAGAGTTGGATCTATAGTAGTCCAAGTATAATCGAAAGCTGAAGCAATTACAAGAGATGGGACAGATAATATTAAAATAAAAACTATAAAAATCTTTTTCATATATAATCTCCTTCTAAATTAAAATATATGAAAAAAAAATTAGTTTATTCTAATTTAAGAATTTTAATATTAACATAGTTTTCATCATTAGAAGATTTTATTTTTAAATCATTATTTGTATTATTTATAAATTTAAAATCAAAAGAACCATAACTTACAGCAGCATCTTGTCCTTTATCAATATAAGGAACAGTATTACTATGAGAATGTCTTTCAATTACATTTATTCCCTGAATTTTTATTATAGCATTATATAATGTAGTACTTACTTGACAATTTCCTCCTCCTAATGCTTGAATAACTTTTCCATCCTGATATACATCTGCATCTTTATATCCCTTAGAAGTAGTTGCTTTTCCAACTATATCGCAAAAAGAAAAAGTATTTCCAATATATATAGTAGTATCATTTAAAGAATTACATGTGATAGTAATGTTATTTTGTCTATCAGGATCTTTTGTATAAATTTTTGTGGAAAAATTTGATATTTCAGTTTCAGATTTTGGCTTTATATTTGAACTATTATCGCTCTGAGAAATGTTTTGCTGTGAAAAACTAATTTTTTGCGCATTATAAGTATCATTAATATTATTTTTTTTATAGAAGTAAAAACCTATACCAATAAATATTAAAAATAGTATCAAAATAAAAATATAAAATTTTTTCAAAATAACCTCCAAAAACATCAAATTACATATATATTTTGTTCATTGGTAAATTTTTTATACACTAAATATTACATTTATATTACATTTTTGGAATTTTATTGAAAAAAATAAAAAAATAATATAATATGATATAAACAAAGGAGGAAGAATTATGGAGAATAAGAAAACATTACCATTAATATATGTTTTAAGTATGCCATTAATATTTGTACTTGCAAATTTTGTAACAAATTTACATATGGAAGTTTTAGATTCGAAACTTTATATAAGTGTTGTACTATACCCATTACTATATTTAATTGGTGGACTTGTAGTTAGAAAAACAACATATAAAGATGCCCTTCGTATGTTCTTAATAACTTTGATAGCTGGAACATTAGCATTTGTAATTCAATGGGTATTATTTAGTATGGCTAATGCGTATGTCGCAATATATGCATTTTTATCAATAACAATATGTGGACTATTATTTGTTTTTGTATATGACTTTCTAATAAAAACAAACAATGACAATTATTTAACTTTATTTATATTAATATTAGCAATAACATTAATAGATCATATATTTTTCGGAGCTTTTGTTGAAAAAGATTTACTTAGCTCGTCTTTATTAGTAAGAGCAATATATATAATTATATTACCAGCAACATTATCTAAACCTCTTTTTGCAAAACCAGCTGAAGAAAAGACAAAGAGCAAAACAACAAAAAAGAAAACAACAAAAGAATAAACGACAAAAGAAAAAAGAATAAAAAATAAAATAATCCTTTAGGCATATTTAACCCTAAAGGATTATTTTATGTCTATTAAAGACCTTTTTTGAAAATTTTTGAATAAATATACTAGATTTTATCGACCTCATGTGATATACTTCTTTTGATATAAAGAAAGGAGGATGTATTAGTTTAAGGATTAATACAAAACAATAAATGAACGAACTTGAAGAAATAGAATTACAAAAAGAGTATATAAAAAAAGTAAAAGAACTTAATAAAAATAAAATTTTAAAATATAACATATTAACAATGGGATGCCAACTAAATGAAAATGATTCTGAAAAAATTTGTGGTATGTTAGAAGAAATGGGATATATTGCGACAGATAATATAGAAGAAGCTTCACTAGCGATTTTTAATACATGTTGTGTTAGAGAAAATGCAGAAGAAAAGTTATTTGGAAAAATTGGTGAATTGAAAAATATAAGAAAAAATAACAATTTAATAATAGCTATTGGTGGATGTATGATGCAAGAAAAACATATCATAGAAAAAATAAAAAAATCATTTCCATATGTAGATATAATTTTTGGAACACATACATTACATAAACTTCCAGAAAATTTATATAAAGTTATAGAAAGCAAACAAAAAGTTAAAGACATAATAGATATAAATGGAAAAGTGTATGAAAATTTACCAATAAAAAGAGAAAGCAAAATAATTGGTTCTGTTACAATAATGTATGGTTGTAATAATTTTTGTAGCTATTGCATAGTTCCATATGTACGTGGCAGAGAAAGAAGCAGAAAACCAGATGACATTATAAATGAAGTAAAAGAATTAGCGAAAAATGGATATAAAGAAATAGTGTTACTTGGCCAAAATGTAAATTCATATTTACGTTCTGAAATGGAAGAAATAAGAGCAGGGAAAAGAACTGATGAAAAAGGGTTGTATAGTAAAATAGATTCTTTTGCAAAACTTCTTAGAGAAATAAATAAAATAGAAGGAATAGAAAGAATAAGATTTATATCTCCACATCCAAAGGATTTTACAGATGATGTCATAGATGCAATAAAAGATTCAAATAAAGTTTCTAAATTAATACATTTACCTCTTCAGTCTGGAAGTACTAAAATGCTTAGAGCAATGAATAGGAAATATACTAAGGAAGAATACTTGAATTTAGTTCAAAAAATGAAGGAAAAAATACCTGAGGTTAAATTTTCAACAGATATAATAGTAGGTTTTGCAGGAGAAACTGAAGAAGATTTTGAAGACACCTTAGATGTGGTAAGAAAAGTGGGATTTGAACAAGTATATATGTTTATATATTCAATAAGAAAAGGAACTCCAGGAGAAAAGATGGAAAATCAAATTCCAGAAGAAATAAAACATAAAAGATTTGATAAATTAAAACATATTGTAGAAGATATTATGGCTGAAAATAATAAAGCTTATATAGGCACTAATCAAAAAGTGTTAGTTGAAGGATTAAGTAAAAATAATGAAGAATTTTTAAGTGGAAGAACAGATAGTAACAAAATAGTTGTATTTAAAGGAAACAAAAGTTTAATAGGAAAATTAGTAAATATAAAAATTGTATCAGAACATATGTGGTATTTAAAAGGAGAAATTTAAATATTAACTATTTAAGGAAGGAAAATAAAAATGGAAATAGATAAATCAAAATGCTCTCCAATGATGCAGAGATATTTAGAAACCAAAGAACAATATAAAGACTGCATACTATTTTATAGGTTAGGCGATTTTTATGAAATGTTTTTTGATGATGCAATTTTAGTTTCAAGAGAATTAGAATTAACTTTGACAGGCAAGGATTGTGGATTAGAAGAACGTGCACCAATGGCGGGAGTACCACATCATGCAGCAGAAAGTTATATTGCAAAATTAATTTCAAAAGGTTATAAAGTTGCAATATGTGAACAATTAGAAGACCCTAAAACTGCAAAAGGCATTGTAGATAGAGGTGTAATAAAGATTGTAACTCCTGGAACTATTGTTGAATCTAATATGCTTGAGGAAAGAAAAAACAATTATATAATGGCTATATTTAAGACAGGACTTTATTTTGGAGTTGCAGTAAGTGATATATCAACAGGAGAATTTTACGCGACATCTATAAAAGAAAATAATAATTTTTCTTTGTTACTAGATGAAATATCAAAATACTCACCAACTGAAATAGTTATAAACAAAATGTTGCAAGATTCTCACGAAGAGGTTGCAAAAATTCAATTAAAATTTCCAAATGTATATATTACAACATTAGAAGAAAGTTACTTTAGTGACGATGTTGAAAAATTAAAGAAAACTTTTATGGTTATAGGAAACAAAGATGAAGAATTAAAAGATTTAAGTGATAACTATTTGGCAGTGACAGCAATAAATGCTTTAAAAGAATATATCACAAGTACACAAATGATAGATTTAAGTAGTGTAAATAAGGCTAAAATATATTCAGTTTCTAAATATATGTCTCTTGATGTAAACGCAAGAAGAAATTTAGAAATTACAGAAAAACTAAGGGACAAATCTAAAAAAGGAACTCTTTTATGGGTACTAGATAAAACCTCTACTTCAATGGGAGGAAGATTGCTTAGACGTTGGATAAATAACCCTTTAATAGATGTAGATGAAATTAATAAAAGATTAGAAGGAGTAGAAGAATTAAAAAACAATCTCATTTTAAAAGGAGAAGTAATAGAGAATTTAAAAAAAGTTTATGATATAGAACGTCTAGCAGGAAAAATGGCATATGGAAATGCTAATCCTAGAGATATGATTACTTTAAAGAACTCTTTGTTTAAGCTTCCAGCAATAAAAAAAGTTTTAGAAAATACAACATCAAATTATCTAAAAGAAATTTATGAAAATATTGATGAGCTTCAAGATATGTATAAATTAATAGATAAAGCAATAGTAGATGATCCACCAATGACAACGAAAGATGGGGGATATATCAAATTTGGATTTAATGAAGAATTAGATACATTAAAAACTGCAACTACATCTGGTAAAACTTGGCTTATGAAACTTGAAGCAGATGAAAAGGAAAAAACAGGAATAAAATCATTAAAAGTGGGATTTAACAAAGTATTTGGTTATTACATAGAAGTTTCAAATTCATACAAAAATATGGTACCTAGTAATTATATTAGAAAACAAACTTTAACAGGTGGAGAAAGATATATAACAGAAGAACTAAAAGACATGGAAAATAAAATTTTAGGTGCAGAAGAAAAAGCAATAAATATGGAATTAGAGGCTTTTAAAGAAGTAAGAGAGACTTTAACTAAAAATATTAAAAGGCTACAAAAAACAGCAGAAAATGTATCTTCATTGGATGTTTTAGCATCATTTGCATCTGTCGCTGAAGAAATGAATTATTGTAAACCTATAGTAAACAAGGAAAATATATTAAATATAAAAGAAGGACGCCATCCCGTAATTGAAAAAATGTTATCAGCAGGAGAATTTATTTCTAATGATACATATTTAGACACAGATGAAAATCGATTAGCAATAATTACAGGACCTAATATGGCAGGAAAATCAACTTATATGAGACAAGTAGCTTTAATTACTTTGATGGCACAAATAGGAAGTTTTGTACCTGCAAGTGAAGCAACAATCGGTGTAGTTGATAAAATTTTTACAAGAGTTGGAGCCTCTGATGATTTAAGTATGGGACAAAGTACTTTTATGGTTGAAATGATGGAAGTTGCAGATATTTTAAAAGAGGCAACTAAAAATAGTTTAGTAATATTAGATGAAATAGGTAGAGGAACTTCAACATATGATGGTCTATCTATTGCATGGGCTGTAGCAGAATTTATAGCAGATAAGGAAAAATGTGGTGCTAAAACTTTATTTGCAACACATTATCACGAAATGTTAAAACTAGAAGAAGAAGGAAATGGCATAAAAAATTATTCTGTTGCAGTAAAAGAAAAAGGCGAAGATGTAATATTTTTAAGAAAAATTGTAAAAGGTGGGACAGATGAAAGCTATGGTATTCATGTTGCAAAATTAGCAGGTGTTCCGAAAGAAGTAATTCAAAAAGCAAATAAAATCTTAAAAAATATGGAAAGAAAAAGTGTATTAAGAGATAAAAAAGAGGAGAAAGAGGACAAAAAGCAAGTAGAAGGACAATACGATATGTTTAATTATAAATTAGCAGAAATTGCTCACGAATTAGATAAAGTAAATTTAAATGAATTAACTCCAATAGATGCACTTAATACATTAGTTAAAATGAAAGAAAAAATGGCATAAAACAACTAATAATACATATTAATTTATAAAAATAGGAGAAACAAATGGAAGAAAAAATAGGAGTAGCATTAGCAGGAGGAGGACTTCAAGGATTTTCACATATTGGTGCATTAAAAGCCTTAGAAGAACTAGGAGTTGATATTAAATATATTTCTGGAACAAGTACAGGAAGTATTGCAGGAGCCTTATATGCTATGGGCTATAAAGTAGAAGAAATAGAAAAACTTTGCAAAGAAAATTATAAAAAACTAATGAATATGAGAAAATCTACATTTATTAAAATAGCTAAAAATTTTTTATTACATAAAGAAAGTAGAGTTAATGGTATTATTGATGGAAAAATTGTAGAAGATTTTATAAATGATGCTTCTAAGAAAAAGAAAATTAATTTAATTAAAGATATATATAAAAGAAAACTTGCAGTAGTTACAGTAGATACTATATCTATGAAGAAATGTTTATTTATATCTGATGAAAATTTAGATAAAGATGAAAATATAGATTATATTTCTGATATTAGTGTGGGAGAAGCGGTACGTTCTAGTATGGCATTTCCAGGAATATTTACTTCTAAAAATTTTAGAAATTATAATTTTATAGATGGTGGTACAATAGATAATCTTCCTGCAAAAGTTTTGAAAGATATGGGGGCAACTAAAATAATTACAATTAGTTTTGATTTAAGTAAATATGAACCAACTAATAATTTAGAAGATACAATTGTAAGAGCATTAGATATATTTTCTCTTCCAAGTGTAAAAAAAGCAAGAGAAATGGCAGATGTTTCAATTGAAATATATAACAAGGGAACAAGTTTACTTTCAATTAAAGATATGAATAAAACTATTGAAAATGGATATAAAGCTGTTATGGATAACAAATCAAAATTAATGTTTAATGAAATAAAATTATAAAACAAGAAACTATTGATTTTATGTAAAATCAATAGTTTCTTGTTTACTTATTTGCAAATTTTTGCTTTACTTTATCAATTTTATCTTGTTCTACAAGTTCTGTTTTATACCAACCTTTTTCTGCCATTAAGTTATATACTTTATTTTGAATATCTAATGAAGTGTTTAAAGCATCTTTAAATGCAGCATGTACTTCTGCTGTTGTAGACTCAATAGTTCCATGAAGATATAAATCACAAACTCCTTTAAGAATTAATAATTCTTTTTCCATTATATCTTTATCTTCCATAATCATTCTCCTTTCTAATTTTCTAATAAACTTGAAAACTTATCAAAAAGTTCTGTATGTTTTGTCTCTAATTCTTTCATATAATTAGAAAGAGTTTCATCAGCCAATTCAATAGATGCTTTTAGTGAACAACTCTTCATAAAACATTCATGTCCTAAAGCATCTTCAACATATAAAAGTTCTTTACTTGTCATCATTTATCACCACCTAAAATTAATATGTACATTTTTCCAAATAATATACATAAATTTAGCTATAATCTCTTAAGCTTGTATTTGACCAATTATACATAATATAGTATAATTATAAGTATAGAGAATATTTCTCTTGCTGAAAAACTCACTGAATGGTGAGGAAGATTTATCTTCCTTTCCTTCGGTTTTTCACATATAGTAACTTTAAGTGCAAGAAAGGACCGACAGATAGTTAGATTCAATTAACCAATACGACAAAGAGAGGCGGTAGCAAGATGGAAAAGATAACAATCATCGCGGATCTGAAGACGGAAACCTTGAAAGTGGATTGGAAAACCAATCCTCTGCCTCAGGCGGAAAAGGACCTGCTGCGCTATGGGATGCGAATCGACGACGTGGCTATCACGCATCACTTGATTGATGATGGCGGCGAGACCAAGCTCGGTACGATCATCGTCTGTGCATGGATTCAGCCTTTGAAGAGGCCCGTGGTTGTGACTTTCGACTATGAACTTTCATTCATCAAAAATGAAGAAAGCAGTTTGGAGTTGCGTACGCCACACATCAAGATGCATGCTGGACGATTTGCACCCATCAACTATGATGGAGCTTCTGGTGGATGGACCATTAGAAAGCTTGCTCTTCTTGAGCACTTCTGGAAGAAAACTCTTGAGGGACATCTAAGGGAATGGGTCCAGTGGAACGTACCTGATGGAATGCTGCAAGTGGGAGTCCGTCGGAGGTAATGTGAATCTGAAAACCGAAACAAGGAAGAATTGGAGTGAAACGTAGCTACGTTTCACTCCTCATTTTTGTATTTATAAAAATAAAAAACAATTGAATTATTTCTTTACAATTGGACTATTTTATTATATAATTTGATAAAATTTAATATGGAGGAAAAATATGTATTTTGATAAAAGAATGTTATATGTTATTCTAGCAATAATGGTACTTTATGGATTGTCAGGATATTTAACAGATACGAATGCTTTAATGGGATTACTACTAACTATACCTGGAGTTTTAATAGCAATAACATTTCATGAATTTGCACATGCAAAAGTAGCAGATATGCTTGGAGACGATACACCCAGAATGGAAGGAAGATTATCACTAAATCCTTTAACACATATAGATCCAATTGGATTTATTATGCTCCTTTTTGCAGGATTTGGATGGGGAAAACCTGTTCATGTAAATCCAAGAAATTATAATAGAGATATCACAATAGAAAAAGCAGACGCAATAGTTTCAATAGCAGGACCAGCAATCAATTTAATTTTAGCTATAATATTAACTATAATATATGGATTAATATTCAAATTTGCAGGAGCAGCTTTATCAAATCAAACATTAAGAATAGTAATTAATATGATACAATATGCAATAGTAATAAACATTGGACTTTGTGTGTTTAATTTAATACCACTTCCACCTTTAGATGGTTCAAAAGTTATTAAACCATTTTTAACTTATAATGCTAAAACATGGTTTGAAGAAAATGAAAAAATATTTTATATTATATTTGTAGTATTATGGATTACGGGAATTGCCGGAACTATTATTTCACCTATAACAACTGGAATTTCTAATGGAATTATGAAATTAACAGGTTGGCTTCTTAGAATTTAAATATTTAAAAAACTATAAATTGTATTGAAAAAATAACTAAAGTGTGTTAAACTTGCACTATAATATAAGTAAAAAAAGAGGTGAGAACACAATGATAAAAGCATATGCAAAATCTGACGTTGGCAAAACAAGGGACATAAATGAAGATAGCTTTTATATAACAAAAGACCAATTTTCAGATATACAGTTGTTTATATTGGCTGACGGAATGGGTGGATGTAATGCCGGAGATGTTGCAAGTAAGCTTGCAATAACCTGTAGTAAAAGATATATAGAAAATAATATAAAAGATATCCCAAAAGATAAAGAAAGTATCATTCAATTAATACGGAAGCAGTATAGAATATGCTAATATGATTGTGTATGAAAAAGCTTTAGAAAATAAAGAATATGAAGGAATGGGTACTACATTAGAAATTTGTTTAATATATAATAATAGAGCTTATATTGCTCATATAGGAGATAGTAGAATTTATAGGATTAGAAAAGGAATTATTAGACAATTAACACAAGATCATAGCTATGTTGAAACATTAGTAGAACAAGGAACAATAACAAAGGAAGAAGCAAAACATCATCCTAAAAAGAACATGTTAACAAGAGCACTAGGATGTAACGCATTTGTTGAACCTGATGTATTAGTTAGAGGTTTCCAAAAAGAAGATATAATGATAATATGTTCAGATGGCTTAACAAATATGGTAAACAACCAAGAAATATTTAAACTAGTAACAAATAATTTTGAAACTGCACCAAAAGAATTAGTAAAACTCGCAAATCAAAATGGAGGTTTAGATAATATAACAGTAATAGCTATAAAAAATTTATAATAAAAACATTCAAAAAGAAAGGAATGTATAAAATGGATTTAGAAGGAAGATTGTTAGGAAATAGGTACGAAATTATAGAAAAAGTTGGGAATGGAGGAATGGCAACAGTATATAAAGCAAAGTGCCATGTACTTAATAGATATGTAGCAGTAAAGATTTTAAGAGATGAATTTACTACAGACCAAGAATTTGTAAAAAGATTTGAAGTAGAAGCACAAGCAGCAGCGAGTATAACTCATCCTAATATAGTTTCTGTATATGATGTAGGAAGAGATGGAGACCTATATTACATAGTAATGGAATTAGTAGAGGGAAAAACTTTAAAGGATATTATAATTGAAGAAAATGGAGGACTTCCTTGGAAGTGGTCTGTAAATATAGCTATACAAATAGCATCAGCTTTAGAAGTAGCTCATAAAAATAATGTTATACATAGAGACATAAAGCCTCATAATATAATAATTACAGAAGAAGGAACTGCAAAAGTAACAGATTTTGGAATTGCAAAGGCAGTGTCAAATTCAACTATAACAGCTTTCGGAACTACCATTGGTTCTGTACATTATTTTTCACCAGAACATGCGAGAGGTGGATATACAGATGCCAAATCTGATTTATATTCATTAGGTGTTGTTTTATATGAAATGATAACAGGAAAAGTTCCTTTTGATGCAGATACACCAGTATCTGTTGCATTGAAGCATATGCAAGAAGAACCTATTCCACCAAAAACATTAAATGCAAATATACCTCAAAGCTTAAATGATGTAGTGCTAAAAGCAATGAGAAAAGATATTAACTTACGATATCAAAATGCAACTGAAATGTTAAATGATTTAAAAAAGGTTTTAAAGAATCCTAATGGTGATTTTGTGGATAAAGGTGATTATGAAAATGATATGCCAACACAAAAAATATCTATTAAAGACATAGAAGAAGCAGAAAATGAAAGCAGAAAAACAGAAGAAAAAGAAGAAAATAGATTTATTAGTTTCATAAAAGAACATAAAGGATTATCAATATTTATAGGAATAATATTATTATTTGTTTTAAGTTTTGGGGGAACTATATTAATTTCAAGATTAACTAACCCACCAGAAGTACCATTACCGAACATAGTGGGAATAAGCAAACAAGAAGCAGAACAGATTATGAAAGAGGCTGGATTAGTATTAGAAATGACTGGAGAAGAATATAATGGAGAATATGCACAAGGATATATAATTTCACAAGATCCAGTATATATTAGTAATTATAATGTGAAGAAAGGTTCAACTATAAAGATTGTTGTAAGTAAAGGAATAGAAGAGGCTGTAGTTCCTGCAGTTGTGGGTAAAACTCAAGAAGACGCGATTAAATTATTAGAAGACGCAAAATTAAAATATCAAATAGTCGAAGAAGAAAACAAAAAAATTGAAGCAGGATATGTAATAAGTCAAGAAACAGCAGAAAATACTAAAGTATTTGCAGGAGATACTATTATAATACACGTAAGTACAGGTATAAAGAAATCTTCAGTAACATCAGTAATAGGAAAAAAAGAAGATGAAGCAAAGAGCATATTAACAGAACTTGGATTATCTGTAGAAATTATCTATGATGAAGATTCATCAAAAGAAAATGGAGTTGTATTGAAACAAAGTATTGATGTAGGTAAAGAAGTAGAAGAAGGAACATCAATTACATTAACTATAAATAAATTAACTGAAACAAAAACTGCAACACTTACAGTAAATGTTAAATCATTATTAAATGGAAAGGTTGAATATGAGGAACCAACTTCTTCAAATTCAACAAACGAATCCGGCAATTCGACATCAAATAAAGTTGTAAAAAATGTAACTGTAAGAATAATGGTTGGAGATGATATTGTTTATAAAAACCCTATTGATCCAACAACAACAAATTTAGTTCAAACTATATCTGGAAAAGGAACAGTAACTATTAAGGTTTATATTGATGATATCCTAAAATCAACAAAAGATGTTAACTTAAATAATACAAATGCAGTTACTATAGAATAAAATAATAAAGTAAAAATCCTGATATCTATTTATCAGGATTTTTGAAAATAGGAGGAATTTTTAATGGTTGAGATATCAACATCTTTATTAAACATAGAAGAAAAAAAAGAAGCTGAAACTATATTTACATTGGAAAAAGCAAAATGTGATTATTTTCATATTGATGTAATGGATGGGATTTTTGTACAAAAAGACACATATAAGAAAATGCTAGATTTATCTGCCTATATTAAAAGAATTTCAAACTTACCATTAGATGTACATTTGATGGTACAAGATGTAACATCTGCAATAAAAGTTTTTTCAGCTGTGGAACCAAATATAATAACATTTCATTTGGAAGCATGTAAAGATGAAAAAGAAGTATTTGAAGCAATAAATTTAATAAAAAGTTATAATGCAAAAGTAGGACTTTCAATAAAACCAGATACAAAAATAGAGGAAATCTATAAATATTTACCATATATTCATGTCGCATTAATTATGACAGTAGAACCTGGAAAGGGAGGACAAACTCTTATAACTGAAATGGTAGATAAAATAAAGACATTAAGTAATTATATAAAAGAAAATAATTTGGAAACTCGGAATAGAGGTAGATGGTGGAATAAATTTAGTTACTTGTGAAGCAGTAAAGAAAGCAGGAGCAGAGATATTAGTTTCAGGGACAGCAATTTTGATGGCAAAAGACTATAAGAAAATAATAGATGAATTAAGAAGCTAGGATATTTGATTTTTAAAGCAAAATATGGTAAAATAATAGTAGGTACGTGCATACATGGCATGGTGCCGAAGGAATACAATTCCGGAGGCACAAACCTCCGGAATAATTTGAGGAGGGAATACTCATGTTGTTGTACTCGGTTTCCGTTCAGATGCAGAAAGCCCAGCTGATTGCAAACATCATGCTCGCAATTACTGTGATTTTCACGATTGCGATGTATCTTTTGAGTGCTGGCACGACGTGGAGGAAGATCCGTTTCTCTGGAACGGTATCCATCATTTTGGGATTGGCATTTTGGATTGGAATCAACATGGAGTGCTGGGTTGTCAAAAGCATGCCAAGCGCAATGTTTGGAGTGATTTTGACTATCACTGCAGCAGTGATAGTAGCCGGAATAGTCGTCTTGGTGAAACACAAGAATTCTCTTTATGAGAATCGAGATGGGAAAATCTACCAATGGGGACGAATCGGCGGAATACTCATTGCAAGCGGAATGACGATGATTCTTGCTGAATTGCTCGCAAGTGTGATAATGCAAGGATAAACATGAGACAGATGAATGGCTTGACCATTCATCTGTTTTTATTGTATATATACTACCGGCTATGCCGGTAGTAAAGAAGGCTTTAGCTATGTAATAGACAAAACTCCCTTCATGATATAAAATCAATATGATTCGACACATAAAGAAATTATAAAATGAAGGGAGTTTTGGATTATGAATAGTAT
>CANRPS010000004.1 GCA_947632585.1 uncultured Clostridia bacterium | reverse complement strand
TTTTGCCCGCTTTTTTTCGTAGCGAACAATCCTTATTATACTATTACTTTTCTCCTTTGTCAATACCTTTTTTCGAATTTTTTTGATTTTTTTATTTATCAAACATTTAAAATTGGTAAAACTACTAATAGAACAAGTTTAATAGTAACATAATTAGTTTTATTTTTTCAAAAAACGACATTAAATCTCTTTAAATTAATTATATTTCTACTAATATTAAATCTTCTCCAATACACCTAATTTTATTCCATTCTATTTCAATATCATTATTAGATGAAAAAAAATTTAATATTTTATTAGTTCCTCCTGGAACTATAATAGAAGTTATCTTTCCTGTTTCTAAATCTGCACACACATCTTGTACATAGCCGAAGTCTTTTTCCGTCTGTTATATTAATAACTTCCTTTCTTCTAAAATCCATTCCTTTATCTTGCATAACTATCACCTAGAAACATTATATTCAAAAAGAAAAAAAATTCTACTATATATAATAAGAAAAATTTGTCTAATATTTCTATCAGACAAATTTACAAAATACATATTTAATATAAAACTCCTATTTGTGTTAATTACTCAAACTTGATTTATAAATACTATGTAATTAAAGTTGGAGCCAAAAAAGAAAATGCTGATATGTTTCGCAATATTCCATAAACTATTGTTACAATTAATAAAATATTCCAAACTGAATCTGGTATTTTTTTATCACTTTTAAGGATTGTTTTAAATCCTATATATCCAATAGCAAATGGTAATAGTATAACAACTAACATATTATATCTAAATGCTTGGTATATATCTAATTTCATCAAAGAAAATAAAGCTCTTGTAATTCCGCATCCAGGACAATACAATCCTGTTAGTTTATAAAAAAAACAAGGAATTTCTTTATCATATCTTAAATGAAGTATGATTAATAAAATTCCTATGATAAGCATTAAAATATAGTTTTTATATTTGCGCATCTTTATTGTTGCCTTGCAAGTGTATTTAATTCATTTTGAACTAAACAATATGTAACTATACTTAATCCGAAAATTGATAAAATTAAATATAATACAGAATTATCACTAGTTGAAATACCCTTTTTTTGGTTTGCTTCATACATTTCTTTTCCAATTTTGTAGTTCCAATAAATTCCGTAAATTCCACATGTGATTATACTTAATAATATACATACTACAATGTTTCTTTCTTTAATCATTTTTCTCTCCTCCCCTTTTTTCGACCTTATTATATATTAATTCGACTTTTTTTTCAATACTATTTTAATAATTTGTCTTTTTTTAAATTATCCTATTACTAACTAAGCAATGCATAATCTTAAAAAAACAACCAATAATAATTATTGATTGTTTTTTCATTTAAACAAATATCTATTGGCAGGGGTACTAGGATTCGAACCCAGACCAGCGGTTTTGGAGACCGATGTGCTACCATTGACACTATGCCCCTATAAAAACTACTTTTCTATAATAACACAAAAAAATAATTTTGACAAGTAATTTTTTTATTTTATATTTTTTTATTTTATTATTTTCATTTTACGAATTTAAATCTAAAAGCATAAAAAAAGTCTTTCTGGGAATAATAACAAATAAGCATTAATTTTAAAGGAGGACTTTTTTACGTGATTAACAAGGTAGAAATCAGTGGAGTAAATACCGCTAAATTACCTGTGCTAACAAGTCAAGAAAAAGAAGAATTATTTTCAAAAATAAAACAAGGAGATGAAGAAGCAAGACAAATTTTTATAAATGGAAATTTAAGACTAGTTCTTTCGGTTATACAAAGATTTAGAGGAAGAGGAGAATCAGCAGATGATTTATTTCAAGTAGGATGTGTTGGATTAATAAAGGCCATAGATAATTTTGATTTGTCACAAGGAGTACAATTTTCAACTTATGCTGTTCCAATGATTGTTGGTGAAGTTAGAAGATATTTGAGAGATAATAATAGTATTAGAGTAAGTCGATCTACTAGAGATTTGGCATATAAAATTATTCAATTTAAAGAAAAATACAATAAAGAACATGCAAAGGATCCTTCTTTAGAAGAAATATCTAAAGAATTAGGAGTAGAAAAAGAAGATATTGCATTTAGTTTAGATGCAATACAAGATCCTGTATCACTTCAAGAACCAATTTATAATGACGGAACAGATAATATTTATGTTATGGATCAAGTAAGTGATCAAAAAAATACAGATGAATTTTGGGCCGAAAATTTAAGTTTACTTCAAGCTATGAAGAAATTAAATAATAAAGAAAAAGAAATAATTGTAAAAAGATTTTTTGATGGAAGGACTCAAATGGAAGTCGCAGATGAAATAGGCATTTCACAAGCTCAAGTTTCGAGATTAGAAAAAAGTGCTATCAAACATATTAAGAGATTATATAATTAGTACTTCATACAATTTTTGCACAAAAAAAGCACGTAATTTTACTACGTGCTATAATTTATGCTTTTTTTGCTATTTCTGCTATTTCTGCAAAAGCTTTTTCATCACTTACTGCTATTTCTGCAAGCATTTTTCTGTTTATTACAACATTAGCTTTTTTTAGTCCTGAAATTAATCTACTATATGTTATACCATTTGCTCTTGCTGCAGCATTAATTCTTGCAATCCATAGTTTTCTAAAATCACTTTTTCTGTCTTTTCTTCCTACATAAGAATAAGATAATGATTTTAATACTGCTTGATTTGCCATTTTAAATCTATAGTGTTTTGCACCATAATATCCTTTTGCTTGTTTTAATACTTTTTTATGTCTTTTTCTTGTTATTTTAGCTGTTTTTACTCTTGCCATTTTTTAGTCTCTCCTTTCTAATTATATGGTAATAATTTCTTTATTGTGTTTTCACAAGTTTTATCAGCATAAGCTCCTGGTCTTCTGCTGTTTAATTTTTGTCTTTTTGTTTTGTTTGCTAGTAAATGTCTTCTTCCTGCTGAAGTTCTTTTTACTTTTCCTGTAGCTGTTAAAGAATATCTTTTTTTAGCAGCTTTATTTGTCTTCATTTTAGGCATGATAAAAAACTCCTTTCAATTTTATATTTATTTATATAATTTATGCTTTTTTAGATAGCATAATAAACATATTTTTACCTTCTAATTTAGGTTGTTTTTCTACAATAGCTATATCTGATAAATTTTCAATAAATTTATTTAAAACATCTTCTCCTAACTTAGAATTATTAACTTCTCTACCTTTAAATTTTATTGTTATTTTTAATTTATTTCCATCTTCAATAAATTTTCTGGCATTTTTTGCTTTAAATTCAAAATCATGTTGTTCAATATTTGGCGTAATTCTTATTTCTTTTACTTCTATTGCTTTTTGCTTTTTCTTTGCTTCTTTTTCTTTTTTTGCCTGTTCAAATTTATATTTTCCATAGTTCATTATTTTACAAACTGGTGGATTTGTATTTGGCGATACAAGTACTAAATCTAAATTTTTTTCCTCTGCTTTATCTAAAGCATCATTTAAACTTACTACTCCAAGTTTTTCTCCATTATCACCTATTAGTTGAACTTCTCTTGCTTTTATTTTATCGTTTATTGGTAATTCTTGTTTTATTATTTAAAACACCTCCTAATTTAGTTTTTATTTTTTTAGTCAATAAAAAAATGACTTTTCTTTGTTACAAGATAAGCCAAATTAACACATAAAAACTTTGTTAAATTGTTACCTTTTCCAATAAATGTTAAGGTGGAAGGTATTTCCTTCATCTTGTAACAAATTATATTTTAGCACATATTATTTTTGTTGTCAATACTTTTAAAGCAATAAACAAAAGATGCACAATTTATTCTGTACATCTTTTGCTTATATCAAAATATCTTATTTGTTATTAATAGTATATTCTGTTATATCTGGAATTTTAGTATCTTCATCTGTTACACTATCAAAACTATACCTTATTTTTCTATCAATAGGATTGCATGAATATAATAACATTCCAGTATCTTTTTCAATTTTCTCACTTATATTTCCTGTTCTAATGTAATAACAGCTTGTATCATTATATTTTGTTGGCATAATGAAAGTTACAATTGACATTACCAAATTATTAAATATGCTAGACTCATTTGATATCATACTCATTGGTAAAGCTTCTATTATAAGAGAGTCTTTTGCTATCTCATATGTTTTGTTTGAATTATAAAATATGTATCCCACATTAGTATTTTCGTTTAACCAAAAAGTAATATCTCCATCTCCTTTTGCCTGTTTTAAGTTGATTTTTTTGATATTATCTTTTCTCCAAAATTCCATTATAGTATCTTCTGTTTCAGAATAATAATATAAATTTGTTTTTTCTTTATTTGCCATTGTCATCTTATGTATTTTAGTTATAACCATATATCTATAAATAGTATAAATTATAAATAAAATTATTATTGCCGAAATTATAATTAAAATTTTTTTCAATAATCTCATTTTTTTCTTTTCCATAAAAAAACCTCCCTCAATTAATAACTGGAAGGTAACCTAGCTATCATTAGGATTAATCCCTTAGACCTATGGCTTTGCGTCATAAACTTTCGTTTATTTTGCTTTTTACATCTACTATTATTATATCATATTTAGTTATTTTATGCAATAAATCATATTTTTGAAACATATTTTTCTACTTTTTTGCCTTTTCCTCTTGTTTTTTTTGCCATTTTGTAGGATAATATATATGATTGATTTTAATAAGAGGTTTAATATATGATGAAATTAATAGATAAACTATTAAAGAAACTGAATGTTAATAGAAATACTTTTTTTACTTTTATATTAACTTTAGTTACTTTTTATATTTGTATAGACAGAATAGTTGAATTATTGCTAATGATATTTACAGGGGTTTCTTCATCTTATTGGGGTCCTTTTAAATATACTTTAGCACTTGCATGCCCTGCTCTTGCTTATGCATTTGCAGCAGCATCAAGTTTTGCAGATAGTAGAGCTCGCAAAGTAACATTATTTTATACATATCTTATAGCAATATACATAATATCAATTTCGATGTTTACACAATGGCTAAACTCAGGACTTTGGTTACTATTCTTATCAGTTCCAAATTATGCTAATATAGTAACAGAATTTCCTGGATTAGTAAGACAAGCATTTTCAGCTATATCGATTTACATTCCTTTAGTTACATTATATCCATTTATTGTTAAGAAAATTTTACTTGGAATTAATGATAATAACTTAATGATAAAATCTATTTGGGATTATAAAGGAATTGATTTATCAGATAAAGCAATAAAACATAATGCTTATACTTGTGATGTATCTTTTGTTTATGATTATTTTACTGGTAAAAAAGAAGTATTTGGACAAAATTGTAGATATAAATCTTTACTTGTATGTGGTGGCTCTGGTACAGGTAAAACATCAAGAATATTTGAGCCAATGATAGCACAAGATATTGAGAAAAAGTTTTTCTTTAAAGAGGCTTCTAAAGAGCTTGGATTTACAGCTTTAAAAACAGGTATAGCTACAATATCAGGTCCATATAATAACGAATATTTAAATGAACATTTTAATTTAGGTATGCTTACACCTGCATTTGGAAAAGAAACTTTATTTAAAACTTTTATACAAAAAATGGTACTTTCAAGTTCACCTAAAGTAGTATATAGAGATATAGGATTAACTTATATTTCTCCTGATAATGAAAGTATTGATAAAATGGTTGAAGTTTGTAAAAATTATAATATAGATTATACTTTATTAGATCCATTAAATACTGCTGAAACAAAAGGACTTAATCCTTTTGTTTATGATGATCCTAATAAAATTGCTGTTACAATTTCTTCAACATTAAATGGAATTAAATCTATAGATGGAGATAACTTTTCAGAAGATGCAGTTATTCAAATATTAGAAAATTTAACAATATTATTAAAATTGGTTTATCCAAAAATGAATAATGGCGTTCTTCCTAATATAGAAGACTTATTAAAACTTTTAAATAATTTTGATTTAGTTAAAAAAATGTGTGAAATTCTAAAAAGTGATGACGAATTATCACAAGAATATAGTATGCAAATTACATTTTTTGAAAAGAATTTCTATCCAAAATCACGTGGATTGAAAGAAATGGAAAAATATGCATTCTACATTGCTGGTAGACTAGAAAACTTATTGCGTTATCCAAAAGTTAAAAATATCTTATGTAATAGACATGATAATATCGATTTTGATAAATCATTAAAAGATGGCGAATTTATCTTTGTATGCACACGAAGAGGAGAAGCTGGAAAATTTGTTAGCTCAGCATTTGGATTATTCTTTTTACTATCAATGCAAAATGCAGTATTAAGAAGACCAGGAAATGAAAATAGTCGTATACCACATTACTTATATATTGATGAGTTTCCTGATTATCTTACTAGAGATACAGAGACAATCTTTACAATGTACAGAAAATATTGTGTTGGAACTACTATCTCTGCTCAAAGTATTTCAATGTTTGGTACTTCTGGAGTAGCTAATGTAGAAGTAGATAAAGAAAATAATCAAGCTATGGCTAAATTCAATAGTACAGTTCTTACCAATTGTTCAAGTAAAGTATTCACAGGTGGTTCTACTCCTATTGATGAATTACAATGGTGGGAAAAAGAAATTGGACAATGGAAACAATGGAGCTTACCACGTGGATTCGATTATAATAAAGGTGAAATGTCATCTACTTCAAGTACAGTTAAATTTGATTGGACTCCTAAACTTAGAGCAGGTCAAATGCAATTCTTTGGAGAAAAAGAAGTGGCATATAAACTTATCGGAGACAATGGTAGACCAGTAAATAGCCAAGGTATTACTAATCTTATGGCATCTAAACATAATGAAAAACATAATGGTAAAAAATATGATTTTTCAAAGTTCTTGTCTGGAGAAGTTGTAGATGAAGCTTCTTTAAGAAAATTTAGAAATAAAAATTCTAGCAACGTAGATGAAGAAGACCCAATTCAATTTAGTAATCCAGATTTCTTACTAAATAATGATGATTCCCTAGTGGTTGATTTTAGAAAAGAAAATGATAAAAAGTAAAAAACAACTAGTTTTTAACTAGTTGTTTTTTTATGATTTAATTTATCTCCTATATAAATATTTGTATAAACAATCCAGAAATTACTCCAATAAAATATAAAAGTCCCATGATCGTAAAGTTTTCTTTCCAATGTCCTTTATTCATTCTAAATAATATAAGTAACCCCACTCCTGCTCCTGTAAGTAATCCTGCAATTAATGAAGCCATATTAAATACATTTGTTATATATAAATTTGTTATAATTACAGATGCCGCACAATTTGGTATAAGTCCTATTAAACTTGATATAATTGGTCCTAAAGCTTTATGATTTTCAATAAATATTTCTATATTTTCCTGACCTACTTTTGCAATTACAATATTAATAATTAATGTTATAATAAATATATATATTATTATATTTAATGTATGTTTTAAACTTGATTTAACAATTCCATGTTCATGACATCCACAATTATCCTGTTCACAAATATCTTGTGCTTCTTGAATTTCTCCTTTAGTTATTTTTTTAAAAATACAATCTATTAAAAATCCAAAAAATATAGCAAAAACCAATTTTATTGCAAGTATTTCTAAAATAATGTTTAATGGCATTGATTTAGAAATAAAAATCGGTAACATTTCATCAGATGTCGCTAAATATACAGCAATTAAAGTTCCTATAGAAATAAATCTTGTCACATAAAGATTGGTTGCAGAAGCTGCAAATCCACATTGTGGTACTATTCCTGCCATTCCTCCAAATATAGGACCAAATTTACCTGATTTTTTTATTTTTTCTTTGAATTTTTCGCTTGTTTTATTTTCTATATATTCCATTATTAAATATGTTATAAATAAAAATGGCAATAACTTTACTATATCAACAAACGTATCTTTTAATATATCCAGCATTTTATTCTTCCTTAAAATTCACCTTTCCTCACATTACTTAAGAATGTGCCTTTATAGTTGGTACTTTTATAACTACCTCTGTTCCCTTTCCAACTTCACTTTTTATATCAATACTTCCTCCATTTTTATCTAAAATCTCTTTAGCTATAGAAAGTCCTAATCCTGTTCCACCATATTCTCTACTACGAGCTTTATCTACTCTATAAAAACGTTCAAAGATTCTATTTAAATCATTTTCTGGAATTCCAATTCCATTGTCAATTATTTTTATATATGCATCATTATAAACAAATCCAACATATATTTTTATGTTTCCACCATCAGGTGTATATTTTATACTATTTGTCATTATATTTAATACTACTCTTTCAATATCATCTCTATCTGCAAATACTAGTGGAACTTCTGCTGTCACAAAATTTTCTACTTGATGATTTTTCTTCTTAATTTCTATTGCAAGTTTATTTTGACATTCCTTTACCATCTTTCCTAGGTCAAAACTTTCCTTTTGAATTTTTTTCTTATTACTATCAATTCTTGAAAGTTCTAGTAAATCTGTAACAAGTCTTGCCATACGCCTTGCTTCTGAAGCAATTACTCCTATAAATTCCTTTTGAGTTTCTTCATCATATTCTCCTTCTAAAAGAGTATCACTATATCCCATAATAGAAGTTATTGGAGTTTTTAACTCATGTGACACATCAGCAACAAATTCTTTTCTCATTTTGTCTAATCTTTCATGCTCTATTGTATCAGGAATAAATGCAATCATACCTGCAGGAATATCTTGCTTGTCCCTATAAGGAGAAAATAAAACACTTAACGTATATTCTCCAACATTTACTCTTTCAGTAGTAGAAGTCCAATTGTCCAAATAAATTATTTTTTCCATGTTTATGTCCATATTATATTTATGAAAAATATCATTAAAAGAATTATCCTCTGGTGAGATTTTCAAAAGTCTTTTTGCAGCAGGATTAATTAATGCTATACTTCCATCTCTATTAAAAGCTATAATTCCCTCTGTTGTATGTAGAATAATTTTTCTAAGTTCTATCTCTTCATTTGATTTTTGTTCATCCTTACTTTTTAAATATTTGTTCAATGGATAAACTATCATTTTAGAAGTATATATGCTCAATCCAATAGTAATTATAACAAACACAACACTTGATATAATTAATATAATATTTACTTTATTTGATAGATTTGTTATCATTGTGCTTGTTTGTTCTAGATTAGTTATACTACCTGCCTCTATTTGATTATTGATATTTATGATATTCATCTGTAAAGAAATTCCTAATCCAATTAATATGACTACTTCTGTAATAAAAATTACTAAAACAATTTTTAGTGGCGTATTCTTTTTCAACACTTTAGTTACTTCCTTTCACAAGCTTTTCTATTTCTTGATAAATTTTATTTTCCACATCATTTGTTCTTAATTTATAAGCATTTAAGCTCATTTCATTATATTTATCCTTATCTAAAACTATCTTTGTAATTTCAGTATGCAATAATTCTCCATTTAATTTATTATTTTCTATAATTGTTGCAGCATTAACATTTGATAAAACTTTTGCATTATACATTTGGTGATTATTACTAACATTTGGTAAAGGTATTAATATTGATGGTTTTCCCAAATTTGCAATCTCAGTAATTGTCATTGCTCCGCTTCTAGCTACAACTAAATCTGCTACATTTTCAATCTCTTCCATATTATATATATAAGGAAGAATCTTTGTATTTTGAATATTTTCTATATCTAGTCCCTTTTCTTCTAATTCTTTTTTTATTATATCAAATTGCTTAGCCCCTGTTGCCCAAATTATTTGATAGTTTTTATTTTTGGTATTTGTTATTATATCTATTAATGTTTCATTTATTTTTTGAGCTCCTTGGCTTCCACCAAAGACCAATACAATAGGCATAGTCATAGAAAGTCCTATTGAATTTATAATTTCTAATTTCTCATTAATTGTAAAATTTCTTTTCTTTATTTTTATAGGTGTTCCAGTAAATACTACATTTTTACATTTAGTAAGTAACTTTTTAGCATCTTCAAATGAAACAGCGATTGTATCTACTTTTTTAGATAACATTTGAACCGCTTTTCCAGGAAAGCTATTGCTTTCATGTAATAATGTAGGTTTTTTATATTTTTTTGCTGCAATAATAACTGGCCCACAAATATATCCACCTGTTCCAATTACAATATCTGGATTAAATTCCTTTATTATTTTTTTTGCTTCACTTATGCCCTTATAGGTCTTATATATTTTTTTCAAATTATCTATAGATATTTTCTTGCTTAATCCATATGCTTCTATATGTTTTAATTCATATCCTGCACGAGGTACTAAGTCATTTTCTAATCCTCTATCTGTTCCAATAAAGATGATTTCACTAGTTTTATCTTCTTCTTTTATTTTGTTTGCAATAGAAAGGGCAGGATTAATATGACCTCCTGTTCCTGCTGCTGCAATTATAGCCCTCATTTATACTCTCCTTCCCGCTCGCGAAATATTAAGCAATATACCCACTCCACAAAGCATCAAAAATAAAGCTGTTCCTCCATAACTAAAAAATGGAAGTGGCATTCCTGTTGCAGGCATTGATGATGTTACAACTGCAATATTTATTATTACTTGTATTGTTACTAAGGCTGTAATTCCTGTTGCAATCAAACTTCCAAACATATCTGGAGCCTTCATTGCAATTAAGATTCCCCTCCAGATGAATATTGCAAATAATATAATTACAAATGCACATCCAACAAATCCTAACTCTTCTGCCAAAACAGAAAAGATAAAGTCATTATGTGGTTCTGGTAAATACAAATATTTTTGTTTGCTTAATCCCAAGCCCGAACCAAATAGTCCTCCTGAACCAATAGCATATAAACTTTGTATTACTTGCCATCCTCTACCTAAAGAATCTTTCCATGGATCTAAAAATGTAGTTACTCTAGCTAATCTATATGGTTCTGCAATTATTATTGCAATAAGGGCAGGTATTCCAATGGCTGTACCGAGGGATAACCATTTGCCATAATTTACAACCTGCTATTATCATCATTACTAAAATAGTTCCTCCAATTACCATAGTAACACTCATATGTGGTTCTAATAATAATAATGCTGCTATTGGTATTAATGGTAGTAAATGATATATCCATCCTTTTACAAAATATTTTAATTCTTCTCTATCTTTTGTAAGTAACCCTGCAAAAAATATTATCATACAAAATTTTACAAGTTCAGATGGTTGGAAAGATATGCTTCCTATATATATCCATCTTTTGGATTCATTAATTGTTTTTCCAGCAACTAGAACAAGTATCAAAAGTATAATAGATATTACATATGCTGCTTTATAAATTTTTTTGTAAAATCTATAATCAACCTTAGATATAAATGCCATGGCGAAAAGCCCTAATACAGCAAAAGCTGCCTGTTTTATAAAATATGTATAACTACTCCCGACTTTTACTATCTTGAAGTGCAATTGGAGTACTTGCTGAAAGTACCATAATTAAACCTAATGTTAATAGTAAGAGTACAGTTATAAGAAGAGTATAGTCAATTGGGTTCTCTAAAAAACTAGAAAATTTCTTGTTTTTCTTGCTTGCCACGTTTTATCTCCTTTCAATGTTATTTTAAATCATTAAAATTCCTATTATACATACAAGTAATGTTATAATAGAAAAAACTCTAACTACTTTATTTTCATTCCATCCTGATAGTTCAAAATGGTGATGAAGTGGTGCCATTTTAAATATTCTATTCCCTGTTTTTTTATAATAATATACCTGGATTATTACAGATAATGTTTCAAGTATTGGTATAAAAGCCATTACAATTAAAATTAATGGTACTCCTAAATATAAAGCAAGACCTGATATTAATCCTCCTAAAAATAATGAACCAGTATCTCCCATCATTACTTTTGCTGGATGAAGATTAAATATTAAAAATCCTAATATTGCTCCAACTGCAATACTTCCTAAAATTGCCACTTCATTAACTGATTTTAGCATAGCTACTACAACTAAAGATGTTATAATTATGCTACAAACACTTGATGATAATCCATCTATTCCATCTGTCAAGTTAATTGCGTTCGTTGTACTAAGTATTACTAAAATCGCAAAAGGTATATATATAAATATTGGCAAACTCACAATTGTTTTTAAAATAGGTATTTCTATTTCTGTTCCATAATTAGAATATTTTACTACAAACAATGTATATAAAATTGAAATTATAAATAATCCTAACATTTTATATTTTGGTTTCAACCCGTCAGTATTTTTCAAAACTAATTTTTTAAAATCATCTATAAAACCAACTATTCCAAATCCAATCATCAAACAAAGCATTGGAATTAAATTTTTTGCTAGTTCTAATTCTCCTTGTGTTTTGTAATATACATATGTTCCAGTTACACAAATTATTATTGAAATCATAAATATAATTCCACCCATTGTTGGTGTTCCTTGTTTTTTCAAATGTGATTTTGGACCATCTTCTCTTTCTTGTTGACCAATTTTTACTTTTTTCAAAATAGGTATAATTATTAGGGAAAATATTATCGTCAATATAAAGCTTATTAAAAGTATTATTATTTGGAAATTCATGTCGTTTTTGCCTTTCTTTTTATTTTTGATTAATTATTTCTGTAACTATAGTTCTTTCATCAAAAGGATGTTTTTCTCCATTTATTTCTTGATATGTTTCATGTCCTTTTCCTGCCAAAACTATAACATCAGCTTTACTTGCCATTTCAATTGCCTTCGCTATTGCTGATTTTCTATCAACTATAACTTCATATTTTCCTTTAGTCTTTTTTATTCCCTTTTCAATTTCATCAACTATTGCTTTTGGTTCTTCTGTACGAGGATTATCTGACGTTATTATTGTATAATCAGCTATTCTTCCAGATATTTCTCCCATTTGAGGACGTTTTCTTCTATCTCTATCTCCACCACAGCCAAATACTGAAATTAATTTTCCTCTCGTATAAGACTTAACTGCTTGAAGTATATTTTGTAGGCTTTCTGGAGTATGAGCATAATCAATCATTATTGGTATTTCTAATTTATTCTCTACCATTTCTGATCTTCCTGGTACTTTAACCTTTTCTAAAGCTTCTTTTATTATTTCTCCTTCTATTCCTAATTTTTTACAAATACTAATTGTAGCTAAAGCATTATATACTGTAAATCTACCAGGAATATCGACCTTTATTCTTTCATTTTTATCTGTAAGTTTTGTTTTAAAATCAACATAAGAGCTAGTTACTGTTATATCTCTTGCAACAAGTTCTCCCCCATTGTCTATTCCATATCCAAAAATTTCTTTATCAGGAAACATTTTTCTTATCTTATTTCCATGTAAATCATCCATATTTGTGTAACCTATTTTACACATCTCAAATAATTTTAATTTTGATTCAAAATAGTCTTTTATGTCTGGATGTTCTTTCTCACTAATGTGATCTTCTGATAGATTAGTAAATGCTACTATGTCAAATTCACATCCATCAACTCTATGTAATTTCAAACTTTGTGATGAAACTTCCATCACAACATATTCTACTTTTTCTTTTACCATTTGTGCAAAAAGTTTTTGTAACTCTAAACTTTCAGGTGTTGTTCTTTCAGAATCATTTAATTTTTTTCCATTTATATAAGTAGCAATTGTTCCTATTAGTCCTACTTTTTTTCCTGCTTTTTCAAGTATTTCTTTTATCATAAAAGTTGTTGTTGTTTTTCCTTTTGTGCCTGTAATTCCTATTAATTTTAATTTTTTTGATGGATTAGAATAAAAATTACATGATGAAAAAGCTAAAAAACTTCTAGTATCTTTGCTTACAATTAATGTCACATTTTCTGGTAATTTTAATTTCTTCCAATCTGAGCTTTCATTTACTGCAACAGCTGTTGCTCCATTTTCAACTGCTTGTTGTATAAAATCATGTCCATCTACTGTAAAACCTTTTATTGCAACAAATAGAAAATCTTTTTTTACATTTTGAGAATTATTTTCAATTCCTTTTATTTCTTTGTCTAATTCTCCTTTTGCTTTTAAATCCTCTATTCCATTTAAAATATTTTTTAAATTCATTTGTTTTCTTCCTTTCAAGGATATATTTTAAAAAAGGAAATAATTATTTCCAATTTTACTAGTTTATTATATATCAAAATATGTTTTTTGTATAGTTTTTTTTGCTTTTCTTTTAAATTTTTATGTGAATTTTTAATATTTATTCTAAAAGTTTCTTAAAAACATTGCATATAAAAAAAAATTATGATATAAAAAATAAAAGGAGGGTTCTTTCATGAGTATAGAAAAAAAGAAAAAAGAAATTAAAGTAGTAAACGGAGATGGTAAAAATTTAGATATTTCTCCTGTTTATGAACATATAAAAATAGATTCAACTCATAATCCTGACAAGAAAAAAGGAATTGTTATTCCAAAAAGTTCTAAAAATCAAAAAAAATAAATAAAATGTATAAATTTTTCCTTATTTGTCATAATAAGAATATAATCAACTTTTAAGGAGGAAAAATAAATGAAAGCAACTGGAGTTGTCAGAAGAATAGATGATTTAGGAAGAGTAGTTATTCCCAAAGAAATTAGAAAAACCTTAAGAATAAAAGAAGGAGATCCACTTGAGATTTTTACAGATAAAGAAGGTGAAATTATACTAAAAAAATATTCTCCTATAGGTGAGCTTACAGAATTTGCTGCGGGTTATGCCGAAACTTTATCTAAAACTACTGGTCATATTGCTTTTATTACAGACAAAGATACTGTAATTGCTGTTTCTGGTGGTTCTAAAAAAGAATATTTAGAGCAAAATGTAAGTGAAGAATTAGAGCAATTAATGGAAGACAAAGAAGTCTATACAAGTAAAGATAATAGTGATATAGCTGTTCCAATTACTAAAAATGAAAATAATGACAAAAAGTCAAATGCTCAAGTAGTTTATCCGATAATATCTAATGGAGATACAATTGGTACTGTAATACTTCTTTCTAAAGAAGCTAATACTAAAATGAATGATGTAGAAAAAAAGCTTGCTCAATCAGCAGCAACTTTTTTAGGAAGTCAAATGGAAATATAAAAATTTAAAGGTAAAAGATATAAAATCTTTTACCTTTTTATATTTTGATTATCTTATTCAAAAATAATCCATCCTGTTTCTGTATTTTTTGCTTCTCCACCTTTAATTATTACTTCTCCATAGTGGTCTTCTCCTGTACCTAATTCAATAGAATCCACTCCTGTAGCAATAAGTTTTTCTGATGTTACATTAGATTTTTCATATCCGTTTCCATCATATGTTTGAAGATATACATTTTTATCAGAATATAAAATCACTTTATATAATGAACTTCCCATAAATCCAGCAGGTGATATTTCTTTTACTATACTTATATTTTTATCTTCTAAAGCAATATTTTCATCTATTGTTGTATTTTCCTGTATAGTTTGATTAATCGAATTATCATTGATTTCATTTTCTATTTTGTTTTCTGTATCTGTGTTGTTTGTATCATTATGTTTATTTGTCCAAGCAAAAATCAATATTACTGCAACCAAAATAATCAAAATTATACTAAACAATACTTTTTTCAAATTAAACTCCTCCTTATAAAACAATTTATCTTTCTTCATCATCTGTTGTTTTATTTTTTGATTTTTTCTTCAAAAAGTCTTATATTATTTTTGCATTCTTTTTATCTCCCCTTTTTTCCAATTCAAAGCTCCTTTCAGCTAATACATTTCGCACATTTACTTTACTTTGAAACATTTCAAAAAGTATATCTTCTAGGTCTTCTGGGGCAGCATCTGGAAAATGAGATAAATATTCTAGTGTTACATTTATAATTTTTTCTCTTTGTTTAGGTGAAAATCTTTTTTTGATTCTTTCTCCTTTTCCAAAAAGTTTTTCAATTGTATCTACATCTATGTTAAGGTCTTCTGCTATTTTTTCTTTTGAAGCATATGGATCATTAAATACATGTATTAAAATTTTTCTTTTTAGTTCTCTAATGTCTTTATCATCAGTTGTTTTATGAGTTTTTTGATTTATTTTTTCTTGCAATTGTGAACTTTCTGATTGGTTTTGTTTAAAATACATTCTTTCATAAACATCATTTAATATTTTACTTAAAGTTAAACCATCTTCTAATTCATGAAGATCAAATTCATATTGCGCTTCTTCTATTAAAATTTCTCCATCGAGTTTTATGCCAGAACTTAGATTTTCTAAAATACGTTTTCTAAAAAATCTTTCAATTTGTTCTCTATTTGCTGTCATATAATTTAGCTCCTTTTATTATATTTTATTGCTTGATCCGAAAACATTAACCATTTTATGATAAACTGTTTTTTCTATTAATTCTCTTGCAGGTTGTAAATATTTACGTGGGTCAAATACATTTGGTTCTTCTGCAAATACTTTTCTAATTCCTGCTGTCATTGCAAGTCTTAAATCTGTATCAACATTAATCTTAGAAACACCAGAAATTGATGCTGTATGAAGCATTTCATCTGGAACACCTTTTGCTCCAGGTATATCTGCACCATATTTATTACATTGTTCTAAAAGACTTGGCACAACTGTAGAAGCTCCATGAAGTACTATCGGAGTATTTGGTATTAGTTCCTTTACTTTTTTTAGAATATCAAATCTTAATTTTGCATCTCCTTTAAATTTATATGCACCATGACTTGTTCCTATAGCTATTGCTAGAGAATCACATCCAGTTCTTGATACAAATTCTCTTGCTTCTTCTGGATCTGTATACATACTATCTTCAGCAGATACATTTACATCATCTTCAATACCTGCAAGTTTTCCAAGTTCTGCTTCTACAACTACTCCTTTACTATGTGCATAATCTACTACTTGTTTAGTTAATTTTATATTTTCTTCAAAATCATATTTTGATCCATCAAACATAACAGATGTAAATCCAGAATCAACACACATTTTACAAGTTTCAAAGTCAGGTCCATGATCCAAATGTATAGCTACTGGTATTTCTGGATATTCATTTACAGCTGCTTCCACCATTTTCATTAAATATCCCATTCTGGCATACTTGATAGCACTAGATGATGCTTGTAGAATTACAGGGGACTTTGCTTTATTTGCTGCATCCATAATTCCTTGTATAATTTCCATGTCATTTATATTAAATGCTCCTATAGCAAAATTTTCTTTCATAGCTTTTTCAAACATATTTTTAGTTGTAACTAACATAATTTTTTCCTCCTATATTTATTTATTTTATTTCTAAAAGTTTTTAATGTCAAGAAATATTTTGTATGAGTTCTTTTATTTTTTCTACGACTTCATCTATCGTTAAATCAGACGTGTCTATATATACAGCATCTTCTGCTTGTTTTAATGCTCCAACTTTTTTATTTTTATCATTATAGTCTCTAAGTTTTATATTTTCTAAAGTTTCTTCATAAGATATATTTAATCCTTTTTCTATATTTTCTTTATATCTTCTTTGAGCTCTGATTTCTTCACTCGCATCTAAATATATTTTCAAATCAGCATCAGGAAATACGACCGTACCTATATCTCGTCCTTCTACAATTGAATTTTTTCCTTCAGCTAATTTTCTTTGAATAAGAACCATCTTTTCTCTAACTGGTATAATAGAAGAAACTTGAGAAACAATACTTGTTACCTCTTTACTTCTTATAGCACTACTTACATCTTTCCCATTTAATAAAATTATATCCTTTGAGCCATCTTTTTTTATTTTTATTTCCATATTATCTATCATATCAGTGATTTTTTTTTCGTCATTTAAGCTATATCCATTTCTTAATACTTCTAAAGCAACACATCTATAAGTTGCTCCTGTATCTAAATTAATTAATCCAATTTGTTCTTCTATTTTCTTTGTTATTGTTCCTTTTCCGCTTCCTGCTGGTCCATCTACTGCTACAATAAAACTCATGCTTTTTCTCCTTTTTCGTTTTTTTCATATTATCATAAAATTTTAAAAAAGTCTAGCAATTATGAATTATAAAATAATTACAATTTGTTTTATTTATTTTTATATAATAAGTTAGGGGCATCTTTTCAGATGCCCCATGGTTTTATTCCCCCCAGAAGTGGAGATTTCCTTGAGAAAGTTCTTTCAAGACACGCATTCCCACGTTTTCATTTTCGACACTTTTCACGTAGCCAGGGCCATCGGTAAACCAGACGTTTCCCGCATCGTCCCAGGTTCCGAGACGCAAGCAGTTCAGTCCATTGTGAGAAAAGAACCGCTGGCAGGCATACCCATTCTTAAAAATCCATGTGTTTGACCCAACATAGGCATCATTGTACCCATATCGAGAAACGCCATAGTTTCTCGAGTATCTCCTCCTTAAAATGTCTCGAATGTGTTCGTAGCGTACCTTCTTCCTCCTAGTTACAAGCTCCACCATCTTCATTTGTCTCCTTCCATTAATTATTGGGGAAACCTATATTTCAACTAGCATCTCTGCTAGGGATAAGGGGGAATGTATGTAAAGAGGCACATTGACCTCATCAAACAATTATTATAACACATTTATTGATATTTTTCAATAAAAAAATGTAATATTTTGGCATCTATTTTATTTCAAACATTTATAAATACTTGATTTTTGCCACATTATATGACATAATATAGAAAAATTATGAAAGGTTTTTAATAAAAAGTGAATAAATTATACTTAAATAAATTAGAATATAACAATATTTTAGAAATTTTATCTACTTATTGTAATACTTATTTAGGTAAAGAGATTTCTTTGTCTCTTCTTCCCTCAAATAATGTTAATGATGTAGATTTAATGCTTTCTGAAACATATGAAGCTGTAAATTTAATTAATAGAAATTCTACTCCTCCCATCTCTGAAATAGACAATATCGGTCCATATATTAAATCACTTGAAAGTTATAATACTATTTCAGCAAAGGCTTTGCTTTCAATTTCCAACATATTAGAGATGGCAGATGAGCTAGTTTCATATTTTAAATCATTTGATAAATCAAATGAATTTTCTCATCTATCTGACTATTTTTCAGGTCTTTACACAAATAGTAATATTTTAAATAAAATAAAGAAATCTATTATAGATGAAAATACTATTTCTGACACTGCTTCAAATACTTTATTAAATATAAGAAAAAAAGAGTTAAATATAGAACAAGAAATAAAAAATAAATTAAATTCTATTCTTCATTCTTCTACATATTCAAAATATATGCAAGAAAATGTAGTAACAATAAGAAATGAAAGATATGTTATTCCTGTCAAGCAAGAATATCGTTCTTTTGTTAAAGGATTTATTCATGACATGTCAAGCAGTGGTTCTACGATTTTTATCGAACCATTAGCAGTATTTGAATTAAATAATGAATTAAATAACTTAAAAATTGAAGAACATAATGAAATAGAAAAAATTCTACATTCTTTAAGTTCAATTCTTTTTCCTTATACTAATGAACTTAAACAAAATGTAACTATAATTGGAAAATTAGATTTTATATTTGGTAAAGCTAAATATTCAAATTCTATAAATGGCATTACTCCTAAAATTAATTCTGAAAAGTTTATTGATTTAATAAATGCAAGACATCCTCTAATAGAAAATGAAAAAGTAGTTCCAATTTCTATTAATTTAGGTAAAGATTTTTCTTTACTTATAATAACAGGACCAAATACTGGTGGAAAGACAGTTACTTTAAAAACAATAGGCTTATTAGAACTTATGGCAACATCTGGTTTAAATATTCCAGCAGATGAAAAATCAAGTATTTATGTTTTTGATGAAATTTTTGCAGATATAGGTGATGATCAAAGTATATCAGATTCTTTAAGTACTTTTTCAAGTCACATGTCAAATATTTCAAACATAGTAAATATTGCAACTGATAAAAGTTTAGTTTTAGTAGATGAATTAGGCTCTGGTACAGATCCATTAGAAGGTGCTGTTCTTGCAATCAGTATATTAGAATATTTTAAGTCTAAAAATATATTGTCTATTGCAACCACACATTATCAAGAACTTAAAAGATATGCTTTATTAACTGAAAATGTTCAAAATGCTAGTGTGGAATTTGATGTTCAAAATTTAAGACCAACATACAAATTGCTTCTTGGTATACCTGGAAAAAGCAATGCTTTTGAAATAAGTTCAAAACTTGGTTTAAAATCTGAAATTATAGATAAAGCTCGTTCACTTTTGGATAAGCAAGATATTGATATTGAAACTTTATTAAAGAAAATTTATGATGATAAAATTGAAATTGAAAACGAAAAACAAGAAATTGAAAAAAATCTTAACCAAATTGAACTTCTTAGAAACAATCTTCAAAGAGATAATTCAATACTAAAAAAGCAAGAAAAAGAATTTATTGATAATGCTAAAATTAAAGCAAGAGAAATACTTTTAGATGCTAAAACTGAAGCCACAGAATTAATTAATGAAATGAAACAGATTGAAGCTGATTCAAATTCTATTGATAAATTAAATGAGTTAAGAAACAAATTGAATAATTCAATTAAAGAAAAATCTATAAGTAAAGATAATGATTTTATACCTATAGACCCTATCTCAAAAGATTTAATAAAACCAAATCAAAAAGTTTATATTACAACACTCGAACAAAATGGTATTATAACTTCTAAAATAAATAAAGATGATGAAGTTCAAGTTCAAATTGGTTTTATTAAAACAAATATTAATATTAAATATTTAGAAAAACCTCGACACTTAAAAGATGATTTAACTAAAACTGAAACACATACAAGTTCAAAAGTTTCTAAAACAAGAACTGCAAGTTCTGAGTTAAACGTAATTGGTTTGACTACTTCTGAGGCTATTCCCCAAGTTGACAAGTTTCTTGATGATTGTTTTTTAGCTCATATTACAACAGCTCATATAATTCATGGTAAAGGAACTGGTAAATTAAGACAAGCCATACATTCTTTTTTAAAGAAACATCCTAAAGTAAAATCATATAGAGTAGGCACATATGGTGAAGGTGAAATGGGTGTAACAATTGTTGAATTAAACTAAAAAAAAAGATATATTATTTACAATAAAAATGATGTAGAAAGTTTAAAATATTTTCTACATCATTTTTATTATTACTCTATTTGATATTTTATTTTTGTTGCTTTTTTTCTTATTCTTTGAATAGCTGTATCTACTGATTTTACTTTACTATCTAGTTTTTTTGCTATTTCTACATAACTTTCACCATTTTTATAATGTTCTAAAACTTTTTTTTCAAAGTCACTTAAAGCATTATTTATTGCCTTTTCAGCTTCTGAAAAATATTCTTTCTTAGTTATTATATCCAATGGATCATCAATTATTTTTCTCGTGTCTAATACATCAAGAACTTGTGTTTCATCATCCTCATCATATGCACTAGCATTTAAAGATACAGATGAATTTAAAGGTATATGTTTTTGGCGGTTAGAATTTTTTACAGCAGTTATCATTTGTCTTTCTATACATAGTCCTGCAAAAGTTTTAAAAGAATTTTGTTTTTCTTTATCAAATGATTTCACTGCTTTATATAAACCAATATATCCTTCTTGTAAAATATCATCTCTTTCAGAGCCTACCATGAAAAACTTATTAGCTTTAATATTTACAATATCTTTATATCTATCCATAAGGCAATCTAGAGCCATATTGTTGTTGTTAGCAATCTCTTGTAATAAGCTTTCATCTGACATATCATTATATTTATTACCTACATTACTTAGTTCAAGGTCTGACATTTATTGCTCCTTTTAAGTATTTTTTTTATATTATATTAGTAAACCCTAGTAATGTCAAGCTTTTCAAAGAAAAAACTTCATTTTTTTAGCTACTTTATATCTTTTTCCACTTCATAGATTACAAAATTATCGTCACTATATATTTTTTTGTATTTTTCACTATCTGATTTTTGTATTAACATACTAATTTTTGAATTGGCATATAAAATTACATGTGTTATATCATATTTTTCAAAAGTAGAGCCATAATATAATCCAATATTAGATGTATTTATAAAATCCATGAATATATTACTATTTCCATTAAATTCTGGTGTATATAAATCTGCTCTTGAATCTATAAATACGGGGATTCCTTTAAATAATAAGTAACTACCATAATTATATTCATTAAATAGTCTTATATTATTTATATCTAAATTATTTAATATCCATTCAGCAGCTTCTACAGGATATGAAGCAGTATTTATAAAAGGATCTTTTTTCTTTTTTTCTATATAATTTACGCTAAGTAATATAAATGCTAATATTATAGCTCCCATACACATAAATTGCATTAAGCCTTTAGTTAGGTCTAATATCTTATTCATGCTATATATCGTAATTGCTTCTGTTACAAATTTATTTAATATTACAGATCCAATTAATGCAAATAAAGATGCTTGCCTTCTAGACGAAAACATTAAATAAGCAAGACCACATATCATAAATAAATCAGAAAGTTTAATCTTTACTTTTGTAAATATTAGAAATGCTAAAACGATTACAATAGAACACATAATAGGAATATTATTAATAAGTGTCAAAGGTAAATGTTCATTTATATTTGCTATCGTATCTCCTTGCATTGTTTTATATAAATAAGTATATGGTGTAGTTCCAATAGGAGTTAACAATCCTGTTAAAGCACATATTATCATTAATACTATAAGCCACTTTACATTTCTATTTCTTGTAACCTTTATCTTATATGGTTCCTCATTTTCTCTTTTTATTTTTCTTTTTTCGTTTGATTCATATATTTCTTCTAATTTCTCTCTATTTTTTTCTTGTATATCATTGTGTTTATTAAATAAAAATATTGCTAACTTTCTATACCATATTTCATATTTTCTATATATTATAAAATCTGATATAGCTCCTATAAAATATTCCCCAATATATGGTAAAAATAAAACAAATATAAATGGCCATACTGCTACATGTAAGTTAGCTATTAATATAGAAAACAATATAATCGTTATTCCATATCGTAGTTTTTTTGGATTTTCTAAAAATTTTTCTATTAAATATACAATCCAAATAAATAATATAAATGTTACAAGTTGTGCTCTTGCTGTTATATATCCTTTTAGAAGATATAATACTCCCATAGTAATTAAAAATGACATACATTGTCCTTTAGTAAAGGCTTTATTTACTTTATATATTGAGATACCTAATATTACTGCTAATATAATAGTAAATATATATATTGCGTTCCATCCTCCTGCATTATATATTAAGCTCATACAAAAATCATATAACCAGTGTGGATACACATAAGGTAAATCTTCATGCCATGAAAAATGGTCTTTCATATCTATTCCATTATCTTGGATTAGATTGCCTATTGATACTGTATAAAAAGTATCATTTTGTAATGTTTTAGGCGTTAAGCTAAATGCAAATAATCCTATTACTAGTATTATTATTATTTCTAGTAATAATTTTTTATGTTTTTTTATTGTTTCTATAAATCTCATAATATGTTAGTCTTCCCTTCTATTTATGTATATACATTAATTGCTTGTAGAACCAAATCCGCCTTTTCTTATTCCCTCTGTATTATCTCCATCTGTAATTAAATATTTGCTAAATAAAGCTTGTCCTATTGCATCTCCTTTTTTTATATATAAGTCTTCTTCTTTTAGATTTATCATTGAAAACATTATATGTCCATCATTACTTTCATTACCATAATAATCTCCATCTACTACTCCTACACAATTTGAAAGTAATATACCTTTTTTAGAAAAACCAGAACTTTTAGCCATTAAATACAATACTTCATCTTCTTGCATATATGCTTTTAATCCTGTTGGTACTAAAACTGGTTTCATCCCCTTTTTAAAGCTAGGTATAACAACATCTTCAGCAGCTTCTATGTCATATGCTGCAGAATATTTTGTTTTTCTTTCTGGTAAATTAATTCCTTTATTTTCAAATCCTTTTGCAATTTCAAATCCACGTATTCTTTCCATATTTATCTTCCTTCCTATTTTTTTACATTATTTTTATAACAATATAGCAAAAAAGTCAAGCTATATGCTCAACTTTCACATTAAAAAAAATATAATATAGTATACAAATTTGACAAATTTTGGAGGAACATATGTATATATGTAAATTAAATGAATTACCTATAAATAAATCTGGATATATAGAAAATGTAAAAGCACATGATGCTTTAAAGAGAAGATTATTAGACTTAGGTTTTATAAAAAACACAAAAATAAAACCTATTCTTATTAGTCCTTTTGGGGATCCTAGAGCATATGAAGTTAGAGGTACAATAATTGCTATAAGAAAACAAGATGCAAAATTAATAGATATTATAATAAAATAATTGAAAATAAGCAAATAAGTATAAAAATAAATGATATACTATTTTTAATATTTTCGCAGGATTTTCAGTTCTGCGAAATTTTTATACATAATAAAAAAATCCTGTAAGATAATATCTTACAGGTAATTTTTACTCACAACCACCACAATGGTTACAATTTCCATTGCAATCTCCATGATCATCGTCATCATCAATATTTCCAGTCCAATCAAGTTCAATTGTATTAGAACATTCAGGGCATTTAATTTCAGTTAAATCTTCATCAACATATGCTTCAAATTCTGCATTACAATAAGGACAATTAATTGTAAATCCATCTTCATCTTCATATATATCTTGATAAACATAGTCAATCCTTTTTTGCAATTCTTGAAGTTTTAAATTTTCTTGTTCTTGTCTTTTTAAAATTTCTTTTAAAGCATCTTCTTTAAAATTTACTAAATTGTCAATCTCTTTTATAACAGCTTCAATCAATTCAGATGTTCTTGTTTTAACATATTCTAAAGTTTCTTCATTTTTTATATTTTCATCTAAATCTTTATAAAAGCTATTCATTTCTTTTTTTATGTTCTCCAACATTTATTTTGCCTTTCTTAAAACTAAACTCTTTCCATATATTCACAAGTTCTAGTATCAATTCGAAGCACATCTCCAATATTAATAAACATAGGAACTTGAAGTTCTAAACCAGTTTCTAAAGTAGCTGGTTTTCCAGAAGTTGTAGTTGTATTTCCTGCAAATCCTGGTTCAGTATAAGTAACTTCTAATTCAACAAATATTGGTGGCTCAACTGCAAATATATTTCCTTTATAAGACAATATTTTAACTTCCATGTTTTCTTTTAAATATTTTAAACAATCTCCCAATTGTTCTTTATTTAAAGGTATTTGATCATAAGTATTATTGTCCATAAAATAATATAACTCACCATCATTATATAAATATTGCATTTCTTTTTTCTCTATTTCTGCTCCAGGGAACTTATCAGATGGATTGAATGTTCTTTCAATAACAGCTCCTGATATTACATTTTTTAATTTTGTTCTAACAAATGCAGAACCTTTTCCTGGTTTTACATGTTGAAATTCTACTACTTTATATACATTTCCTTCCATTTCAAAAGTTGTTCCATTTCTAAAATCTCCTGCCGAATATACTGCTGCCATATTTTTTCCTCCTTTTATTTTAATAGACTATAGTATTATACACTTTTTATCTGATTTTGTCAATGTTATGTTTCCCTTCTTAGTTACCAAAATGGTATCCTCTATTCTAATACCAAAATTTCCTGGTATATATATACCTGGTTCGTCTGTTATTACCATATTTTCCTTTAACATCATGTCATTTTTAGAACTTAATACTGGTCCTTCGTGTATTTCTAATCCAACTCCATGTCCTAGTGCATGTATTAAAACTTGATTGTTTAATTCAAAATCACTTTCTAATCCCTTGGTAATTGTTTTTATATTAGCACCTTCCATTACTTCATCTAAAACTTTTTCTTGATTTTTAAGTACTAAATCGTATATCTTCTTTTGTTCTATAGTAGGTTCTCCAATAAATATTGTTCTTGTCATATCAGAAGAATATCCATCTATTTTACAGCCCATATCAATTAAAATAATATCTTTTTCCTGCACTATTCTATCACTAGGTATACTATGAGGTTTTGAAGAATTTTCTCCTGAAGCAACTATCGTATCAAAAGCTTCTCCTTCTGAATTCTCATTATAAAATTTTTTAATTTTTCTTGCAATTTGTTTTTCAGTTAAGCCTGGCTTTATATAGCTTTTAAGCATATCAAAACAATCATCTGTTATTTCGCATGCTCTTTTTATACTTGCTATTTCTTCATTGTCTTTTATCATTCTTAAATTTGATAAAATTTCTCCAGCCTCTATGAAACTATTTATTTTAAATTTTCTAATATATTCTTTATATTTACTATAAGTTAAGTGTTTTTCTTCAAATCCTACATTTTCACAAAACAAGAAAAAATTTTCATAATCATATTGAGATACATTTTTTTGATCATCTACAATAATGTCATCAAAAGGTGTAATGACATTAGATACATATTCAATATATCTTCCATCTGTTATAAAAACATTCTCTTTTCTTGTAATTAAAAGCAAACCTTCAGCTTCTATTTTTGTCAAATATCTTATATTCACAGGATTAGATATAATCATTCCTTGTAAATTCATTCCAGCCATTTTGTTGCGTAGGGTCTGTAATCTATCATTCATTTTTCTTTCCTCTCTTTAATGATTCTTACTATATAATCCTAATGTAAAGATATTAAATAAAATCGTTACAATAATATTATATGGCACAAATATTGTAATTAATGAACCAATAACAATAAATGGTCCAAATGGTATGTATTCATCTGTTTTTTTAACTCTAGTGATTAATAAAAGTATACTTAAAATTGCTCCTACTAAAAATGAAAGAAGAGATACAATTATTATATTGCTTAAACCAAAATATAGACCAAGAGCACCCATTAATTTTACGTCTCCAAGTCCCATTGCTTCTTTTCCATAAACTAACCCACCTAAAAGAGTAATTCCTAAAAAAATTCCTCCTCCGTACAAGCATTCCAATTATCATATTTATAGAAATAGCAACATTAGACATTCCATATAAAAATACAAATATCAATCCCGATTCAAACATACTTAAATTTAATCTATTTGGAATAATTTGATATTTGAAATCTATTACCACGACACTTATAAGCATTGGTGTTAATATTAAATATTTAATTAAATTTAGATTTTCTATGAATGTACTTTTAATACCAAATTTATATAAAATTGCTATGTAAAGTATAGCTGTAATTATCATTAGTAAATAATTAGGGCTAAAATTTTTTTTGTACTCTCTAAATATGTCTAAAGAAATTACTTTTTTTTCTTCTGGAAGTCTTTTATTCGCCCAATTAACTAATTCTCCTACAAATAAACCTATAATTGCAAGTATTATATAATAAATTATATTAACATCATTAAAATACATTTAGCTCCCCTTTTACTAATCTTTTTTTGAATTTATTTTCTATCGGTCTTTTCCATGCTGTATACCAGTAATCCTTTTTGTCGACCGGATCAACTAATATTGTAAACATATTACATCTATTTCCACCAATTACATCTGTAAAAATTTGATCACCAACAACTGCTATATTTTCACTATTTAACCCTAAAATTTTTTGCGTTCTTAGAAATCCAGCTTTAAATGGTTTCTTAGCAAATAACTCATAAGGTATTTCTAGTTTTTCTGCCACCATTTTTACTTTTTCCTCTTTATTGGTATTTGATAAAATATACATTTTTATGCCTTGTCCTTGTAAATCTTTAGACCATTTAATTACATCTTCTGATAAATTTTTATCATAATCTATTAGAGTGTTATCTATATCTAAAATTAATGCTTTTATCTTGTTTTTTATTAAAAATCCTATAGTTATATCTTTAACACTAGAAAAATAAACATTAGGATATATATTCTTTTTTGCCATACTTTCTCCTATAATTAAATTACATCTTTAACAGATTCACTTATTATTTTATTGACATCTCCTATTAAAATGTTAAATTTGAATTCTGTATCAAAATACTTTTTTATTTCTGGAATTTCTAACAATTCTCCATATAATTTTTGTATTTTAGCCATCTGTTCTTCATTTGTCTTTCCACTTTGTATAGCATTTATTTGTTCTTCATATCTTAATTTTTCAAATTCAGATATTTTATTTTTATATTCGTTGTTTTTCATTATTTCTTCTTTGGCTTTTTTGAAATTCAAATATTCTTCTGAACTCTTTATTTCTCCAGCTAATCTGTTTGCTGTATCATAAACATTCATTTTTAAGCCTCCTTTTTTCCCCCCATTACGGGAAATCAAGCTTACGCATAAGCTTGATTCTTTCTAAATGTAAGCAAGTTGGTAATTTCCCCTTTGCCTTTTTTTCTTGATTTTGTTTCTTTTTCTTGAATAAGTTTCTTTCTTTCCCTTTCTGCAACTGTCTCACATATAGCCTTTTGATATGTAAAATGAGTATCTTGTGCTATTTTATTCCAATTATAATCACTTCTAACTTTAGATTTAGCTGCTTTTACAATGTTATTTGCAAGTTGATGATCAAATAATAATTCTAAAACAGAATCTGCAATTGAATTACTATTACCACAATAGCTTTTCATTCCAGTTCTTCTATGTTCTACAATTTCATTAAGTCCACCTATATCTGATACAACTACAGGTATTTCAGCTTGCATTGCTTCTAACGCAACTATTCCAAAAGGTTCGTATGTACTTGGAAAAACTGCAATATCAGATGCTTTATACATTTTAGGTACATCTTTTCCATCTAAATATCCAGTAAAATATACTTTATTTTGTATTCCTAAATTATTTACCTCTTGTCTTAATTCGTCTATCATTCCACCTTTTCCAGCTATTACTAGTTTAGTATCATGATAATGTTCTAAAATTTTTGGCATAGCTCCAATTAAATATTGTACACCCTTTTCATATACAAGTCTTCCCATAAATAAAATTATTTTTTCATTGTCCATTGCATATTTTCTTCTAAATTCGTAGTCTCTTTCTATGCTTGAATAATTTGTTATATTGATTCCGTTTGGAATTACATTTATTTTTTCAAATGGTAATCCAAATAATCTTTGTAAATCACCTTTCATGTAATTACTATTTACAATAACTTCTGTTGCTTCATATGTTAGCATCCATTCTGTATCATTTATATATTTTTGTTCTTGTTCTCTTATTCCATTATTTCTTCCTGCTTCTGTTGCATGTATTGTTGCAACTATAGGTATGTTGTATGCATCCTTTATAGTCTTAGCAGCATAAGCTACAAGCCAATCATGTGCATGAATTACATCAAATTTTCCTTCTTTTGAAATTATTTCACCAGCCTTTGCTACTAATTGAAAATTTAGTTGCATAATCCAATCTATAAAATTATTTGAATTTATCATAAAATTATCAACTCTATAAACCTTAACGCCTTTATCTATCTCGAAATATGGTGCATCCCCTTCTTTGTAAGTTATAACAGTAACCTCATGTCCATCTTTAATAAGTCTTTTCGATAAATCGTTTACAACCCTTGCTATTCCTCCTACGACTCTTGGTGGATATTCCCATGTCAACATCAAGATTTTCATCCTAAAATACTTCCTTTCTCAATCCATTTTCTTATGTTCATTTTTTGCCATTATTCTACATTTTATTATATTCTATACAAACATAAAAAAAATGTAAATAGTTTTTTAAAAAAATTTAAAAAATATTTTCTAAACTTAATACATATCTTTCATTCATGTGTTCTAAAATAAAAATTGTTTCATCTAATTTGCTTATAGCTAATTCATATTTTCCTGATTTTGCAAGACTTTTGCAAAGTGTAAAACTTACCTCTATTTTGTTTAGCTCATTATGTTCAATATAACAAGCTAATTTATTTTTTATACTATTCCAATTATTTTCTATTTTTTTTATTTCCATTTCTGCATTATTTAAATCCCCTTTTTCTAAATTTGTTCTTAAAGTTTGAAATTCGTTTTGTATTAAATCAACATTTTTTTCAGTATAATTTTGAGTTATATAGTCAATAGAAAATATTAAAATAACTATAATAATTGATATAATAGCTTCCTTATACATAGTATTTCCTTCCCTATTTTCTTAACTTTTTATTTTTTATATTTAATGTATTTTTTTAGATTTTTTTTGACAAAAAAATTGTCCTTTTCCATCTATAGTTACAAGTAATGCTTCTTCTGGCATATATCCAAATTTTCTAACTTCCTTTTCTAACCAATTATAGTCTTTTCCCAATTCTTTCAAATTTTGTTCCATTATTTTTCCATCAACTACCAAGTCATATGGTAGACCTTCATATTCTGGCATAATGCCAAAATCTTCTGGTATAGTTTGTCTTTTATTAGGCTTTTGTATTATGGTTACTTGTCCACTTGTTTCTAAAATAGCATATTCGACATCTGAAATATTTGTTACATTTCTATCTCTCAATCTTTCCTGTAATTCATTTAGGGTAAACCTTTCTTTTATTAAAGCTTTTTCATCTATCTTTCCTCTATATATCAAAATCCTTGGTTTTCCACATATTACTTCTCTTGCCTTTATACTTTTTATATTTATCAAAGAAATTACTAAGTGTGACACTAAAAGACCCATTATAGCAGCTATACCACTTGATATTGGAATTCCTGATTCTGTCATAGGAATTGATGCTAAGTCAGCAATCATAATTGCTATTGCAAGTTCAAATGGTTGAAGTTGCCCTATTTCTCTTTTTCCCATAAATCTCATTACAATTAAAACTACTATATATAAAATTATTGCTCTAAAAAAATTTATAAGCATAATTTTTCTCCTTTTTATATTTTTCGTTTTTATTTTCTCTTTTTTTGATATTTTTATTCAAATAAGAATAAAAATTTTTTTAATGTAAACAATATTTTATATAGCTAAAATTTTTATGAATATTTGAATATTCATAAATAGGCACAATTAATAAAAAAAGGAGGATGAGCTTTATGTCAGATACTCGAACTCGGAGCAAATGAATCAAATAATACAAATACAGCTTGGCAAATAGTAGGTAGACTTATAGCTGCAGCCGTTGTTTTGGCTATCACTGCATTTTTTACACCTGGTTTTGCAATCAATAATATTTGGTCTTTAGTTATTGCTGCTATTGTTTTAACTTTTTTAGACTATTTAATAGTTAAATTTACAGGACTACATGCTAGTCCTTTTGGAAAAGGTTTTGTAGGTTTTGCACTTGCTGCAATTATTCTTTATGTTACACAATTTTTTGTAGCAGGTTATACAATTTCGTGGATGGCTGCAATTATAGGAGCTTTAATATATGGTATTATTGATTATTTAATACCTGGAACTCAAAAAATGTAGATAAATAGATAAAGACTATCTCCATATTTGGAAATAGTCTTTTCATTTTCTTTTTTCTTTAATTTCTATATATTTCTTTCATATTTACCTTTGACCACAATCATTCATATAAAAATTTTTATCTCCAAGTTTATCTTGTACTTTACGAAGAGCTTCACCGAATCTTTGGAAGTGTACTACTTCTCTTTCTCTTAGGAACTTAAGTGGGTCTAATACATCTGGATTGTCTCTACATAAATCTATTAATTTTTCATAAGTTGCTCTTGCTTTTTGTTCAGCAGCTAAATCTTCTTGTAAATTAGCTATAGGATCACCCTTACATGCAATATATGCAGCAGTAAATGGGTTTCCAGCAGCTGATACAGGATATACATCTACACCATGGTCTGTATAATAATCGCCCAACCCTACTTTTTCTATTTCTTCTATTGATGCATCTTTTGTTAGTTGATGAACTATAGTTCCTACCATTTCTAAATGAGCTAATTCTTCTGTTCCTATATCATTTAATATAGCTTTAGAAGTTTGATCTGGCATACCAAAACGTTGAGATAAATATCTTAAAGAAGCAGCTAACTCTCCATCAGGTCCACCATATTGTGATATTATAAATTTAGCTAAGCGTGGATCTTTTTTCTTTATATTTATTGGATATTCTAATACTTTATTATAAGTCCACATTAGTTCATTCCTCCTTCCCAAGGCCATGGTTCTTCTATCCATCTCCATTTGTTACATGGATAGGTCATAGTTAATGGTCCATATATTTTTTGATATTTATCTGTTAATTCTCTATATTCTTTACAATATTTATTGTGTAAACATAGGGCTTTTTCATCATTTGGATGTGTATCTAAATATAAAGTAAGTTCTTGTATTCCAAAAAATAAGCATTTAATTTGATGAATCATTTCTTCTTGTGTAGCATTATCTTTACAATTACATAGGCAAGCGTCGTCATCTTTTACCCACATATTGTTTAATGCTCCAATATTAGTATTCTCTGATTCCATATTATTTGTAGCTTTTTTTTCACAGCTACAATTTTTATTTTCATTTTCGCTCATTTGTTACACCCCTTTCCAATAATATTTGTTTTTTCTAGATATTTAATCTGTTTCATAGAATCTCCTGGATTGTAAGGGCTAACTAACTCAGGAAATATAGTTCCATTTTTTAAACCTATACAAGGTTTAAAAGTTTCGTTCATTGTTTGAATTGGCACATAGCTTTGTGCAAGCATTGGATTTTCAGGAAATACACCATTTGAATTATTGTCATCAAACCCACAACTACAATTTTCATTATAGTCTTGAGTTTTATTTCCGACATTGCTACAACTTTTTTCTAACATCTTGGAATTACACATATTTGGAGTATTATTCATACAGCAAAATCTTCTACATCTATTTATCATTTTTTACCTCCTAAAATAGATTTTAAACATTGTGTTTTACACTACGTTTCTTTTTATATAATATTAAATTTATATACAAAATGTGATTTTATTCGACAATAAAAAATAGAGAAATTATAAAATAACTTCTCTATCTAAAATATAAATTTACATCATTCTATTAATTTGCTTTCACCGAGTTGCATAATCTATATTAATACCTGGTTGAACATTATAACAATATATATTAAAACATACACCTTTTCCATTATCTTCTACTGAATATGCTTCCATTTCTACCCCATTTGCCACCATATTAGTACCTTCAAAAATTGGAGTAACTCTATATAATACATGGTTGTTTTCATTATTTTCTATGTAATCATCAACTTTATTTTCAAAAGGCAACATACCTTCTACATTCATATAGCCTGTTCCTGTTATCAAATTTAGTCTATTATCATTTTCTGACCCTAATTGCCATCCGATTAAATGACATCTTTCATATAAATGTTCTTCTTTAATAACATTTTTATAATAACTTTGAATCCAACCAGTAGGTTTAATATTGCTAATACTTCCTCTTTTTTCACCTTTTTTAGGCATAGTATATGTACAAATGTTAGCATAAGCTACACCACATCTACCTAAATAATCTAATTCTGAATAGTTTTCAAAATTTTCTGTAGTATAATCTTCTTCTGTAAAATAAGGAATATTATTATTTATTTCCACATAAGGAGTATTGTTAAATTCAGGAATACTACTTAAATCAATATTATTGCTAACAAGTTGAGTATTTTCTATATCTTCATTAATGATTTTATTATTTAAACCTTGATCAATACCTACATACCCAATTGCTATAATTAAAAAAAATATTGCAATTGTAAATTTTAATGTATTAGGTATATTACTCTTTTTTCTTCTTCCCATTTTTCCCCCTCTGTTCAAAATTTATTGTCTATTTGTCTTTGTTTATTTATTTTTATCATATATTATTTATCTTTTCAATAGTATAACTTAAACTATCTTTGTTAAAATTTACTTTTAGTATATTTTATGCTATAATAATTGTCATGACCTAATGCTGAAGGCATTAAGCAAAAAAAAATCACTTTTGTTGTGATTATAAAAAGAGAAAGGAGACATGCCCCAATGACCCGCACTCAGCTAATCGGTATAATGCTATTTTTAATAGTAGTATGCCCTGTTTTCTACACAACATTTGGTCTTCAAAAGCATCGTCATTACATCCTGATCAATGTACTAGTCTTTTTGATTTCAACTTCCATTTTCGTCGGATGGCTTCTCTTTTTGAGTCAAGTTTGACTAAATAACGTCACATATTAAGCATAGCTTAATATGTGACGTATTTCTATATATTTTTAAATTATATATTTTTATTTTTTATATAGTGTCCTTGAAATTCTTCTGCTAAAATATCCATTTCTATAGTATCATAATATCTACCATTTAAGAAATTACATTTTCTTCTTCTACCATATTCTTTAAATCCACACTTTTTATAACAGAAATATGCTCTTTCATTAAATTCCATTAAATCAAGCTTAATATTTTTCAAATTTAAATAATTAAATCCATAATCTAAAATTAATTTTATGGCTTCTGTTCCATAGCCTTTTCCTCTATAGTCCTTTTCTCCTATGAAAATACCAAGAGTTCCCCTTTGATTTAAATGATCAATTTTTTCTAGACTTATGTTTCCTATCATTTTATCTTCGTCAAGTGTAACAATTGAAAATACATAAGCTTCTATAGGTTCTTCTAAATACTTTTTTTCTCCATCCAAGGTTATAAAATCTCTACTTTTCCCAATATAATCTGTTGTCTCAAAATCATTTAGCCATTTTGTATATAATTCTACATCTTCGCTACTTCTGGGAGATAAATATAATTTTTCTCCAACTAACTTTTTAAAATATCTCATATATTCTTCTCCTTTTACTAATTTATATAGTTTTTAATTATGTCATAAACTTTGTGTACTGGAAGTCCAACTATAGTATTATAATTTCCATCTATTTTGTCTACAAAGGCACAAAATTCATTTTGTATACCATATGCACCTGCTTTGTCCATAGCATTTCCAGTATTTATCCATCTTTCAATTTCTTCATCAGACATATTTTTTAAATATACTTTTGTTTCATCAAATGTATTATATTCTTTATAATAACCTTTTTCTTCTATAATAACACTTACTCCTGTAAATACGCTATGAATTCTATTTCCTGTCGTTAATTCTTTTATCATTTTTTTAGCATCTTGTTCATCTTTTGGTTTGCCATATATTTTACCATCTTTATACACTATTGTATCAGAACCAATAATTATTCTGTCTCCAATAGTTTTATTATAAATGTCTTTGGCTTTTTTAAATGCTAAATTTTTCACTTGCTCATCAGGAGTAAATCCATTTTCCAATTTTTCATCAATATTACTTACCTTTATTTCAAATTCTGGTACTATTAATTTCATTAACTCTTTTCTTCTAGGTGAGTTTGATGCTAATATAAATTTCATTTTTTTTACCTCCGTTACTCCTTATGATTTAACATAATTTTTCATATTTGTCAATTAACATATTTCTTATAACCTTTAAATAATCACTTTTGTTCTATTAATTTCTTTTGTTCTATCAATTAATTTTTTTGAATACAATTAAACAAAAGTATTCTTATATGGAGGTCTTCTTTATGAAAAATTACGCAATAGAAGAACGTGCTATAGAATTAGCACAATATATCATAAATTCAAAAGACACTGTACGAGGAACAGCCAAAAAATATGGGATTTCTAAAAGTACTGTGCATAAGGATGTATCTGACAGGCTCTTAAAAATAAATCCTATTTTAGCTAAAGAGGTTAGAATAGTTTTAGACAAAAATAAATCTCAAAGACACATTCGTGGAGGAATGGCAACAAAATTAAAATACATAAAAGAAAAAGAAAAAGAAAATAGAAAATGAATTAAAACAATACCAAGTAATTACTTGGTATTATTTTAATTATATTTCCATAACAATTGGTATAATCATTGGATTACGTTTTGTTTTACCAAAAATATATTCCCTCAAATCTTCTCTTATAGAATTTTTGATAGTTCCCCAATCGCGTATTCCTTGTTCTTCAAATTCACGTACTTTATATCTTACAACCTGTTTTATATCTTCCATTACATTTTCAGATTCTCTTACATATACAAATCCTCTTGAGATAACATCAGGACCAGCAACAACTTCTCCACTGCTACTATCCATTGTCAATACAACTATTATTAATCCATCTTGTGACAAATGTTGACGATCTCTTAATACAACATTTCCTACATCACCTATTCCTAAACCATCTACTAAAATTATTCCAGATTGTACATTACCTGTAAACTCAGCACTAGATTCATTTATTTCTAATACCTTTCCATTTTCTAGTTTTAATATATTTTCACTTAATATTCCCATTACTTTTGCAGTTTCACTATGTGCCATTAAATGTCTATACTCTCCATGTATAGGTATAAAATATTTTGGTTTTGTTAAAGCTAAAATTAATTTTTGCTCTTCTTGACAAGCATGTCCTGAAACATGAACATCTTCCAATGCTGAATATACTACTTCAGCCCCTATTTGCATAAGTGAATCTATCACTTTTGATACGTTTTTTTCATTTCCTGGAATAGGATTAGCAGAAATAATTACTAAGTCATTTGGTGTAATTTTTACTTTCCTGTGAGTTCCTGTTGCCATTCTAGTTAGTGCAGACATGGTTTCACCTTGACTTCCTGTTGTTATAATAAGAAGTCTATCATCAGTATAATTATTTATCATATCTATATCTATAAATAAATTATCTGGACAATCCATATACCCTAATGTTCTAGCAGTTTCTATCATATTTACCATACTTCTGCCACAAACTGCTATTTTTCTTCCATATTTAATTGCACAATTTACAATTTGTTGTACTCTGTGCACATTTGATGCAAATGTTGCAACCACAATTCTTTTCATGCAATTTGCAAATAACTTTTCAAAGACCTCTCCGACTGTACTTTCTGACATTGTAAAGCCTTTTCTTTCAGCATTTGTAGAGTCTGACATTAATGCCAACACTCCTTGATTTCCAAGTTCAGCAAGTCTTCCGAAATCCATAATTCTTCCATCCATTGGAGTAAAGTCAACTTTAAAGTCTCCTGTATGTATTATTGTTCCAATAGGAGTATGAATAGCAAGCATTACAGAATCAGGAATACTATGTGAACTTTGAATAAATTCTACCCTAAAATACTTACCAAGTCTTATTGTTTCTCCCGAATTTACTTCATTTAATTCAGTAGAAGCTTCTAGTTTATGTTCTTCAAGTTTATTCTTTATTAATCCTAATGTTAATTTTGTTCCATAAATTGGAGTATTTACTTGCTTTAAAAAATATGGCACACTTCCTATATGGTCTTCATGCCCATGTGTAATTATCATTCCCTTTAATTTTTCTTGATTTTTTACAATATAAGTTATATCTGGTATAACTAAATCTACACCAAGCATATCATCTTCTGGAAACGAAAGTCCACAATCTACAACAATCATTTCATCTTCATATTGAAAAACTGTTATGTTTTTTCCTACCTCATGTAATCCACCTAAAGGTATTATTTTTAATTTTGTATTAATTTCCTTTGTTATCTCTACTTTATTTGTTTTTTTAGGTCTTTTTTTTGTTCTCTCAATTTGACTATATTCTTTCTTTATGATTGTTTCTGGTATTTTGCTTTCTTCTTTTTTTATTTCTTTTTTGTTATAATTTTTCTTTGGCATTTTTTTTCTATGGATGTTTCTAATTCCACCATTTTCTCTTGTCATTTCTTTATTTTCTTCCATTTTGTTCGTTTTCTCCTTTTTAGTCTTTTAATTAATTTTAAACACATAAACAAATGACTTTTAAATTAAGGCAGATTGCCTTAATTTAAAAATCTAATTTATATTTAATTTATCTCATTCATTTTTTGGTTTAAAATCTCATTTATTTCGTCTATTATTATATCATTATTTATACAAAAAGTCAAATTTTTCCAAATACGTAAAAATATACCCTTAAATGTTTCAAACATTTAAGGGTATATTTTTTATCATTATAATGATACTTTTCCGTAAACTCCTCCGCCTCCAGAATGAACATGCACATTTCCTGTAATACTATTTATTATATTACTAGCAACTTTTTCCCCTACTACAGCTTCTAAATCATCCTTAGTCGCTTTATGTAATATATTCATCTCTGTTTCAAAATGGTCAAGCAATTTATCAATTGTTTTTCCACCAACTCCTGGAATAAAAGTTAAAGGTACTTGATAAATATATGGTGGTCTATGAATTGGACTTTTAGTTTCTTTTTTATCCTTTATTAATTCAATTCTATCAAAAACTCCAAAAGTAATGTTTTGCCCTCCACATTTAGGGCAAATAGTTGCTGCCTCATCAATTTCTATAGAATCATTACAATCTTCGCAAAAACTTCTATGATATTTTCCAAGTTTGGGATCTAATCCATAATTAGCTAAAACTTTTCTTCCATCTTCATTTTTTAGAGCTTTAACTATTTCCTTAAAAGAAATATCTTTAACTAACATTTTATTATATTCTCTTGCAATTCTAGGAAGAGAATGAGCGTCTGAGTTTGTTACAAAAGTCTTATTTTCTAGTTCAGATATCTCATCTGCTAAAAAAGTGTCTGAACTCAATCCAAGTTCAACTGCAAAAATTTTGTTATATTTTTCTTTAAATATATTTTCTAGTCTATCTGTACAATTTCCATAATAGCTTTTATGTGGAGTAAATATATGAGCTGGAATTAGTATTCCATTATATTTTTCCACAATATCAATTAACTCATATCCAGATAGATCTGTACGTTGAGTGCTTAAAGTTATATTTTTTAAATGTCTAGAAAGTTCACTTGAAAATCCTTTAATATCTTTTAAATATGGAAAAAAGCACACATTATGTGCGCTACCTAATTTTCCGTTCCTGCCTTTTTCAGATGTTTCTACTTCGCTACCTAGTAATATGCAAACTTTATCTTTGTAAATTATTCCTCCATCTTTTAATTCATATGCGTCTCCAGATTTTAAAAAGTTTTCTATATCTTCTATAACATAAGGCGAGGCACAATCGATAATACCTGCTACCTGTATTCCTTTTCTATTAAAGCATTCTTTTGCTATATTTGTAAAATTCAAACTTTTTGCACCTGTTATTTTAACAGGCTTTCCATTTTCAGATCTTCCAATATGTATATGTAAATCCGCGAATATTTCGTACATCTTATTCCTCCATTTTATATGTCGACTTGTGGTTTAAAACTTTTTGAGCAGTATCTTCACTAAATAGTGCTCTATTCGCTTCTTTAGCCGCTTCTCTATTTGATTCAACGATTTCCTTCATCTTTTCTGTAGCTGTTTTTTGAGGTGTTGTAGGTTCAATCTGATGTTCTTGCTCAAGTATTTTTTTAGATTTTTTCTTTAAACTTTTCTTAATTGCTTCATTTATTCTTTCGTCATATCTATTAAATATAGATGCAATAAATGTTTTAACATTTGCTTCTTTATTATGTAAGTGTACTAATTTTTGAATTATAGGTACATCAATATTTTCTTTAATTGTTATGTTTTCCATTTCTTTTACAAATCTGTCAAATAATTCTAAATATCTATTATCTATATATTTAAAGTTTTTTTCTTGTAAAATAACTAATGCTTCTAAAGTAGAAAAAGCTGTTCTTTCTACTCTATTTAAAATTAATCCCGTAAATTGATCTACTACTTCTAATAAATCACTTTCTCTTTCTCTTGGTGTACTTCCACTATATCTGTTTATTTGTTCACATATTCTACAGAAATAGCTATTAAAACCTAATTCCGCCAAATATTCTGAACCTTCTTTTGCAAATGTTTCTAACTTTCCTATCTTTTGAGAATTTTCTACTTTTTTGCAATTACATAAAAGCATTGCTGTTAAAACTAAATTTTCATCAACATTTAGTCTCATATATTCTATAAATAATTTTGTTATTTCTGCTTTTAAAACAATTGATTTATCAAAATATATGCCAGCCTTTTTGGATAAATAATATGTTATCATCATTTTTTGAGCTAAATCTTTTTCTTCTAATATATAAGTTGCAAAATCTTCCATATTTTTCCTCCTAAGTGTCATCTATACATTTTTATTATATTTCATATTTTTACAAATAGCAAGTATTTTCAAAAAAATATTTGAAATTGATAATTAAAATTTATCTATGCAAATATCTCTTTTAAATTCATTTTCATTTAAAATACCCACTCCAATAAAAATATTATTTTTATCATAAACTCTATATATTCCATCTAGCATGTTAATACTTAATTTAACTCCATTTAAAAATTTTTTTAGATCAGTATCATTTAATATGATTTTATTATTTTCTTTAAAAAATTTTTCTATTGTTATAAATTTTTTATCTAATATTTCTTTTTTTTCAATTTCAGAAATAGTTACTGCATCTTTTATTTCAAAGTTTCCAACCATAGTTCTATTTAGGCTTTTCATAAAACCAACCGATCCCAATTTTTCAGCAATGTTTTCTGATAAAGTCCTTATATATGTACCTTTTGAACATTTAACTTTATATATTATTTCCTGCGTTTGAGGTAAAACTGAAACTAATTCTATATTATATATTTCAATATCTCTTGATTTAATGTCTACTATCTTTCCTTGTCTTGCATATTCATATAGTTTTTTTCCTTCCACTTTTATTGCAGAATACATTGGAGGAATTTGTTTTTGTTTTCCTTTAAATGTTTCTAATATTTTTTTCACATATGTTTCTTCTAAAATATTTTTCGGAACCTCTTTCTTTTCTATTACATCTCCTTCGCTATCTCCGAGTAGAGGTTTTTAATCCCAATTTTATTCTAGCAATATATTCCTTATCATGATTTATTAAATACTTAGAAAGTAATGTTCCTTTTCCTACTAATAAAGGCAAAATTCCTGTAGCTAAAGGATCTAAAGTTCCAGTATGTCCAACTTTTTCATGTAAAACATGCTTTACTTTTTGAACTACATCATTTGAAGTCCAATTTTGTTCTTTATTTATAATTAATATTCCATCCATAAAAATCCTCTCTTTATTTAAGGACTAACTCTTTTTATATATGCTTTAATATAAAAAGTGCTAGTCCTTAATACTATTTTAATTGTTTTTTTATTTCATTTATTAATTTTGTTTTTATTTGTTCAAGAGTTCCATTTGCATAAGCACCTGCTGCCTTTACATGTCCTCCTCCTCCAAACATTATAGCAACATCTGAAACATTGACATATTCTAAAGATCTTAAAGAAATTTTATATCCTTTATTTTCTACTTCATGTAAAAATACTGATACTTCTACATTTTCTATTTCTTTTCCAATATCTACTATTCCCTCATGATCTCCTCTTTCAGCATTTACTTTTTTCTCATCTTTTGAAGTTATATATGTAAATGCAATTTTATCATCTTCTAATAATTCAAGTCTATCTATTGCTATTTTTTTTAGTTCAAAACTTGCCTTTGTTTTAGTACGTAATGTTCTTCTATATATTTCAGAAATATTAACTCCAATTCGTAGTATCTCTGCTGCAAATTCAAAAGTTTCAGAAGTAGCATTATAATTAAATCCACCAGTATCAGTTACAATTCCTGTCATTATACAGGTAGCCATATCTTTCGTTATTTTAGTATTAAAATAGTCAAACATTCCTATTAAAATTTGGCAACAAGCTGGAGCAACTGGATTCACAAAATTAATGTCTCCATACATTTGGTTACTTCCATGGTGATCTATAACTATTTTTTGTGTAGCCTTTTCGAAATATTTTTCATATCCTTCTAATATTTTACTATCTGCCGAATCTACTGCTATTGCTAAATCATATTTCTCTACATTAGATTCTTTTTTTAGTTCATCAATACCTGGCAAAAAGTCAAACATTTTGTTATGTTCTGGTATTATTACATCTGGTTTTTTCCCAAGATTTTGAATTGCCAAGTTAAGTGCAAGTGCACTTCCCATAGCATCTCCATCTGGATCTTCATGGGTTAATATTACAATTTTTTCTGCTTTTCTTATTTCTTCTGATATTTTATCTAAAGTCATGTATTTTCCCCTTATTAGTTTTAAACTAATCCTTTCTAATACTTCTTATTTATTTTCTTTTGGCATTATTTCATTTAATATATTTTCAATCTTTGAACCATATTCCATTGTATCATCAACTTCAAATATAATTTCTGGAGTATATCTTAAATTTACGTTTCTTGCTATTTCAGATCTAATAAAGCCTGAGGCATTTTTTAATCCTTCTAATGTATTTTTTTTGCTTTTACAATTTAACAAACTTATATATACTCTTGCAAATTTTAAATCTGGTGATGTTTTTACTTTTGTTACACTAATTATTCCTGTTATATTTGGATTTTTTAATTTAAAGTTAATTACTGAACTAATTTCTTTTTTTAGTTCTTCATTTACTCTATCCATGCGATTGCTTTTTTTTCTTTGCAAAATAAAATCCTCCTATTCCCTTACGATCTCTTTTAATATAAAGGCTTCAATTATATCTCCTTCTTTTATATCATTATATTTTTCTAATTGTATACCACACTCAAAGTCTTTTGCAACTTCTTTAGCATCATCTTTATAACGTTTTAGAGATACAAGTTTTCCTTCATGGATAACAACATCATCACGAATAACCCTAACTCCTGCATTTCTTTCAATTTTTCCAGTAAGAACCATTGCACCACCTATTGTTCCAACATTTGAAATCTTAAATATTTGTCTTATTTCTGCTGTACCTATTACTTCTTCTTCATATTTTGGATCAAGCATTCCCTTCATAGCTGCTTCTACATCATCAATTGCCTGATATATTACTGAATATTGTTTTATTTCTACACTTTCTTTTTCAGCAACTTCTTTTGCTGTTGCAACAGGTCTTACATTAAATGCAATTATTATAGCATTTGATACTTTAGCAAGTGTTACATCAGATTCTGTTACTGCTCCTGCAGCAGCATGAATTACTCTTACTATTACTTCTTCATTAGATAATTTTTCTAGCGAACTCTTTAATGCTTCTACTGAACCTTGAACATCTGCTTTTACCACTAAATTTAATTGTTTTAATTTACCTTCTTCCATCTTGTTAAATAAACTATTTAAGCTCATTGGAGTAGTTGCATTTATTGATTTTTCTCTTGCTTGTTCTCTTCTTCTTTCTATTAAATGTTTTGCCATTTTTTCATCTTTTACTTCATAGAATACATCTCCAGCTTGAGGTACTTCTGTTAGTCCCATAATTTCTACTGGCGTAGATGGTCCTGCTGATTTTACTTTTTTACCTTTATCATTTACCATTGAACGTATTCTACCAATTGATGTACCAACAACCACTGTGTCTCCTACATCTAAAGTTCCTCTTTGTACTAATACTGTTGCTATGGCTCCTCTAGATTTATCAAGTCTTGCTTCAATTACAGTACCTTTAGATTGCTTTTTAGGATTTGTTTTTAATTCCAACATGTCAGCTTCTAATAGTACCATTTCCAAAAGCTTATCTATATTTAAATTCTTTTTAGCAGAAATTTCCACATAAATGGTATCTCCACCCCATTCTTCAGGAACTAATTCATATTTCATTAATTCTTCTTTTACTTTTTGTGGATTGCTATCTGGTAAATCTATTTTATTTATTGCAACTATAATTGGTATTCCTGCTGATTTAGCATGATTTATAGCTTCAACTGTCTGAGGCATTACACCATCATTTGCTGCAACAATTAGTATTGCAATATCTGTAATTTGTGCTCCTCTTGCTCTCATTTCTGTAAATGCTTCATGTCCTGGAGTATCTAAGAATGTTATTTCTCTGTCATTTATTTTTACTTTATATGCACCAATTGCTTGTGTAATTCCTCCTGCTTCTCCACTTATTACATTTGTTTTTCTAACCGCATCTAAAAGTGAAGTTTTACCATGGTCAACGTGTCCCATAACAACTACAACTGGTGGACGTTCTACTAATTCTTCTTCTTTGTCTTCAGACTCATCAAATAAAACATCTTCTTCTCTTATTTCCTGTTTTTTATTTGCAGTAACACCGAATTCTGATGCTACTAAAAATGCTGTATCAAAATCTATTGTATCATTTAAAGTTGCCATTATTCCAAGAGCCATAAGTTTCATAATAACTTCACTTGCTGTTTTCTTTAATTCTGTAGCTAAATCTTTTACACTAATACTTTCAGGTATTGTTATCTCAGTAAGTTTGAAGATTTTTTGTTTTGTACGTTCTTTATCTTCTTTTGGAGCTTTTTTCTTTCCTCTTCTTCCTCTTCCTGTTGTTAAATCATAGTAATCTAACATACTATCTTCTTGATCTTCAAACATATTTGATAAATTATTTCTTTGTTTTAATACATTTAGTTTCTTTTCATTAATAGAAAAATCTCCTTGATTTTTTCTATTTTTCTTTTTAGTTGTTTTTGTATTTTCGTCAAATTTATTATTATTCTTTTGCCTATCCATATTTCTGTTAAACTCATGCATATTTTTTTCTTCTAAATTCAAGTCACTACTCATTATATCTTTAATATTTTTTTCTATTCCTCTATCATCTAAGGGACGTCTATTTCTTGTGTTTCCATCATTATGATATCCATTTTTACCATTTTGATAGCTTCCATTATTATATTGTTCATTTTGTTTTCTGTCTCTTCTTTGGAAGTTATTATTTGAGCCATCATTTTTAACAAAATTAGGTCTTTTTTGAAAATTATTTTGTCCATTGTTTTGATTAAAGTTTTGTTTTTTTGGATTTTGGAAATTGTTATTTGTATTTCTATTTTGTCTAGATTCTTCTTGAGCCTTTTTAGTCTCTATTTTTTCATCTGTGAAGTTTTCTTTGTTAACAAATGCTTCTTGTTCTTGGACTTTTTCTAGATTTTTCTTATCTGGAACTTCTTTCTCTTTGTTTGATGCTTTTTCTTTATTCAATCCAAATAATTCACTTACAGTCATAGGTTTTTCTACTTTATTTCTATAAACAATGTTATAATCTTTTTTATTATTTCTTTGTACAAAAGGATTTTTGTTTTCTTCTCTTTTTGGCTCTTTGTGTTCTTCTTTTTTTACCTTTTCTTCAATTATTACTTCTCTTCTTATTATTACAGGATTACTATTATTTTTAGGGCTTTTTTTATTTTCCTTTACTTCTTGTTTATCCTGATATCCCTTTTTGTTTCCAAATTTTTCTTTTAATATTTTAATATCACTATTTTCCAAATTACTTAAATGGCTCTTTACGTCCAATCCTAATTTTTTTGCTTCATCTAATAAATCTTTACTAGAAATATCTATTTCCTTTGCTAATTCATATAATTTCATTTTGCTCAAATAACCTCACCTCCATTAATAATTTCTCTTAAACTTTCATAAACATTATCATCTATATTTACATTAAAATTTTTTACTAATTTTCTATTTTTTATTATTTTATCTAAGCATTCTTCATTTTTACAAATATATGTGCCTCTTCCTTCTAAATTTCCTTTTAAATCCAAATTTATTTCTCCGTTTTTATTTTTTACTATTCGTATTAAATCTTTTTTATTTTTTTTACTATTACAACCTATGCAAGTTCTTTCAGGTAAATTTCCCAAATCAAATCTTCTCCTTTTATTTTTACTAATTTCAAATATTTTTATTGTTCTTCTTTTTCTTCGTTTTCTGTATCATTTTCATTTTGTTCTTCAAGCATTTTTCTAAATTGACTCTCTGATTTTATATCAATCTTCCAATTAGTAAGCTTTGCTGCTAAACGTGCATTTTGTCCTGCTTTTCCTATAGCTAGTGATAATTGGTCATCCTCTACTATTACTTGTGCAAATTTTTCTTCTTCTTTTATATCTACTGCCATTATTTTTGCAGGAAGTAAAGCTGCAGCTATAAATATTGATATATCTGGATTCCACTCGATTACATCTATCTTTTCTCCATGTAACTCATTTATTACATTTTGAATACGTATACCACGTTGACCAACACATGAACCAACTGGATCTATATTTGGATCTTGTGAATATACAGCAACTTTGCTTCTTTTTCCAGGGTCACGAGATACGCTTTTTATTTCTATCAAACCCTCATATATTTCTGGTATTTCAAACTCTAATAATTTTTTTACAAAATCAGGATGACTTCTTGAAACGATTACTTGAGGGCTTCCTTTTTCTCCCTTTTCGACATCAACTACATATGCTTTTATTTTGTCGTTTACATTGTAGTTTTCTGTAGGTATTTGTTCTTTTAAAGGCATTATTCCTTCTAATTTTCCCAAATCCATTACTACTATTCCTTTATCTGCTTTTTGAATAGGTCCTGATACAATTTCACCTTTCTTGTCACTATATTCAGTATAAATAATTTCTCTTTCTGATTCTCTTATTTTTTGAATAATAACTTGTTTAGCAGTTCCTGCTGCTATTCTTCCAAAATTTTTAGGAACTATTTCTATTTCTACTTTATCTCCAATTTTAGCTGTTTTGTTTATCTTTTTTGCCTCTTTTAATCCAATTTGTTCAATATCATTTTCTACTTTTTCTACCACTTCTTTTATAGCATATACTGAAGTTTTTCCTGTTTTTTTATCCATCACAACTCTAACATTTTCTGATGAATTAAAATTTCTTTTATATGCTGTAACTAAAGCAGTTTCAATAGATTCTAATATAAGCTCTTTTTTTATTCCCTTTTCTTTTTCTAGATCTTCAAGTGCAAGTATTAATTCTTTATTATCAATTGCTTTCATTTTATCTTTCCTTTCTATATTTTTTATTCTTTATATATAGTCTTTACCTGTGAAATACTTTTTCTATCTAATTTTAATTTTCCATTTTCATTAGTTTCTATCTCTAAAGCATCATCTAATACATTAATCAAATTTCCAATATGAGATTTTTTCCCTGTATCATCTTTTTTAAATAGTTTTATTTCTACTTCTTCTCCAATAAATTTTTTTAGCTGCCAGTCTTTCCTAAGTAACCTTTCGATTCCAGGTGACGATACTTCTAAAAAATATTGTTCTTCTATTAAATCTGCTTTGTCAATTATATCTTTTATTTCATTATTTACTTTTTCACAATCATCAATAGAAATTCCTTTTTCGTTATGTATGACTATTCTTAATATTTTAGAAGTTCCTTCTTTTAAATATAGAACATCATATAACTCATATCCAATATTTTCTACTCTATCTTTTACTAACTCTTCTATCTTTTCTTCTATTTTAGACAAGGGTTTCCTCCTTAATCAAGATTTAAGAGCGGGATTTTTGCTCCCGCTCTTCTCTTCTTTCTTTATGCTTTTAATATTATACCCTATTTTTTATATAATTGCAAGGTTTTTTTGAAATTTTTTCCAATTTTATTCCCAATTTAACCTATGATAACCATTATTCAAATTATTTTTATCTTATTTAAAATAAAGAACAACTCGAAAACCATAATTATGATTTTGTGTTACTATAGGACTATTTCCTACTGCTTTAGTTATTGGACTATCTATTCCGTGATTCTGTAAAACTGCCACCTCTAACAACCATTTTCGTCATTGAATCATTGTATTCTTCGTTTGTTCCAATCTCTGTTGTAATTTCACACATATTTCCTGCCATATCATATATATTATATGACTTAAATTTTTCACTAGCTCCGGTTGATAACTCCAATCCATAATTATTACTATCTCCTGAAAGTGCATCATCTAATATTTTTCCTTTATGATAAGTAAAATCTTTACTTTCCCAACAATCACATCCATTAATATTTTTCTTATGATACGCATATAAGACATTTAAATTTTTATAAATATCTTTTGGACTATCTGTATAATTTCCATATGAAGACCAATCCCCAGTAGCACTCTTCTCCGTATAATTTGTTATAATTGTATCACAAATATAATTCCATGCATGTGAATCTATTAAATAGCTATTAACTGATGAATTATCTGCATACATTTTTTTTGACATATCATTTGCTTTCAGTTTACTTGCAAAATTCCATGCTTGTACTCCTTTTTTGCTTACCGGACTATAATTACTAGTATCTTTTTTATCTGCTTCATAATAGGTATCTCCATCGCTATTTGCATAAAAATCCACATTATTTGGTATTCCCGCCTCATATCTTGCTATATAGAATCCTATACCTTCTGAATTCAAGTCTTTATTTTCTTCTTCCAATTTTTTTAAACTTTTTAATCCTGTTTCAGTTTGAGGATCACTCCATTCAATATTCTCATTCTCTTTATATTGCCAATTTCTCCAATTATTTTTCCAATTTGCATTTTCATATTCTTTCGAAGTACATGGTATCCAAACAAATTCATTTCCTATACTATCTATTATTACTACACCTTCTTTTATTGTGTCTTCTCCATCTATTCCAGTTGGTGCAAATCCAGCTGGAATTGGAATTATTTTGTCATCTGAGGTTTTATATGTCCAAGTTTCATTATGCATTGATGCTTCTGCCATTGCAATTTGCTTTTCTTCTTCAATCATTGCATTTTCTGTTTTTTCTTTTGCTTCTTGTGCTTTTTTTAATATTCCATTTTGTCCTGTTAGCATTGCTATTGATACTCCAGCTAGTATTAATAATACTATTATGGTAACTACTAGTGCTATTAATGTTATACCTTTTTCTTTTGTTTTTTTATTTCTTTCTTCTGAATATATTATCATTACTTTGTTTTGTCCTTCCTTATTATTTTCGCAGAACTAAATATTCTGCGAAAATAATAAAAAATTTTTTTCTTTTAATTTCAAAGGTTTTAACATTATTAATGGAAAAAATTTTTCTTTCATTTATTTATTTTATTTTTTATGAATTTGTTCAAAAGTTATTGCAAAATAATAATTTTTTTGTTATTATTATTTTTTTATTTATATTTTCATTATTTATTAATTATTTTTTTTGTATAATCCAAATTTGCATATGAATCTTTAAGATACCCTAAAGTATATACATTTGTTGCAAAAATATCTTTTTTTAATAATACATTTAAATTTCTATTATTGTTTTCATCCTTAAATTTTTTTACTGAAGTAACAATCTTTAAATTAGGATTATTCATTTTTATCTTACTTAAAAGTTCTTTTCCACTATTATTAAATCCAAGTACACGAACATATGGAGTTGTCCTTTTTGAAATTTCCATTTCTTTTTTAGTAATATCTAAAAGTGAGTATAAAAGAATCCTTCTAATTCTAGTTTCAGTATATCTTTTTGATAATACCATATTAATAAATTCATCTATGTTGTTGCAAGAAAATGCAGCTTTCTTAAGTAAGTTTTCTAGTCCCTCTGATACATCAGCTAATTTTTGTATAGTCTCCTCATTTTTGAAACGCAAATTATACATGATAATTTTTTCAAATTCAGAAAAATCTCGAACGAAATGACCATTAGATAATTCTTCTTTTAAAATAGTATAAGAACTTGGAGTTAAAGCATCTTTTAAATCACGTGTATTTCCAGTTTTTATCATATTTCTAATGGATGTAGCAGAAGAAATTGTTCCTGTATAGTCTCCGAGTTAAATGTCCAGAACCTTTTCTTTTAACTAAGACAGGACTTATTTTAGATCTATGTTTTTTCAATGCTTTTAAGTATTCGATTCCTAAAATATTATTTGGTTCAGAAATAATACTCTTAAAAGAACTATCATCAAGATATTTAAGTAATGCAATTTCACGTGCTCTTGCAAATGAATTACCTTTATTTAATTCTTCTGAAAGAGTATTTTTAAACTCTTTTGGCTCATTATATAGTACATTTGCTATAATATTTAGTTTATTTAGTTCACTACATTCTGCACCAAAAGAAATATGATCTACTATTTTTAAGGAATTTAAAATTTTCACTGCACCATCAGCAAAATTTTCAGCACTTGAAACAGAATAAAGAGTAGGCAACTCTAAAACCAAATCAATTCCATTGTCTATTGCCATTTCAGCCTTTGTCCACTTATCTACCAAAGATGGCTCTCCGCGTTGAGTAAAATTACCTGAAATTACCGCTATAGTATAGTCATCTTTAGTTATTTCTTTTGATTTTAAAAGGTGATATAAATGTCCATTATGAAATGGATTATATTCAGCAACAATACCTAAAACCATAATTCAAAACTCCTTATATAAAATTCAATTTCATATTATCATAAAAAAAATAAAACATCAACTATAATTTTTATAAAAAAATAAAAAAAGTTTATTTTGTAAAAGACAAAAAAATAAGGGTATAAGTTTATTCTTATACCTTTATTCTATTTATTATACTAACATTAAAACTGCAGTTTGAGCATTATCTCCTCTTCTTGCACCTGCTTTAACAATTTTTGTATATCCTCCAACTCTATCAGTATATCTTGGAGCTATTTCATTAAATAATTTTGATGGTAAATCAACATTTTCACCTTTACTATTAGTTACTTTGTTTATTTTAGTCATTATTTTTCTTCTTGCATTTAATCTTGAAGGCATATCTTTTTGTCTTTTTTCAGTTGTTTCTTCTTTTACAACTTTCAAATATTCTTTACCATTCTTGCTCTTTACAAGTTCTGTTAATTTATTTCCCTTTGAGTCCAATTTTGCCTTAATAACTTTTTGATCAACCATTTCAAAATTATCTTTCTCCTTAACAGCTAAAGCTATTATAGAATCAGCAATTTTTTTAACTTCTTTAGCTCTTGCTTCAGTAGTAGTTATTTTTCCATACATAATTAAATCTGTTGTTAAAGTTTTAAGCATTGAAACTCTTATATCTGATTTTCTTCCTAATTTTCTATTAGCCAATGTCATAACCTCCTTCTTCTATAATATTAAGAAAAATTTCTTTTTTCTTTTAATTTTTTATTCCTCTTCTGGAGTAAAATCTAATCCTAATTCATGTAATTTTGCTATAACTTCATTTAGTGACTTTTTGCCTAAGTTTCTAACTTTCATCATATCTGCTTCACTCCTATTTGTTAGGTCTTCAACAGTTGAAATTCCGGCTCTCTTTAGGCAATTGAATGATCTTACTGATAATTCCAATTCTTCAATTGATTTCTCTAAAATCTTCTCTTTCTTATTCTCTTCTTTTTCTACCATTACTTTTGTATTTTTAGTAGCTTCTGATAAGTCTATAAATAATTCTAAATGACCTGTCAATATTTTTGCTGCTAAACTTAGAGCTTCATAAGGTTTTAAACTTCCATCTGTCCAAATTTCAATAATCAATTTATCAAAGTCAACCATTTGTCCAACTCTAGTGCTTTCAATTTGGTAATTTACTTTTTTTACTGGAGTATAGATTGAATCTATTGGTAAAACTGATATATCTTGATTTGATGTTTTGTTTTTTTCAGCTGGTGTATAACCTCTACCTTTATTAGCAGTTAATTCCATAACTAGATGTCCACCTTCTGCAACTGTTGCAATATGTAAATCCGGATTTAATATTTCAACAGTTCCATCTGTTTCAATATCTCCAGCTTTAACTTCTCCTTCACCTTTAAAATCTATACGTAATAGTTTTTCTTCATATTCTTCTTCAAACTTTAATCTTACGTTTTTTAGATTTAAGATAATTTCTGGTACATCTTCTACAACATTTGGAATACTTGAAAATTCGTGTAAAACTCCATTTATTTTTACACTTGTTAAGCTACAACCCGGAAGTGATGAAAGTAAAATTCGTCTTAAAGAGTTCCCTATTGTTACTCCATATCCTTTTTCTAATGGCTCACATACAAATTTTGAATAATTGTTTTCATCATCAATTTTTATACATTCAATATTTGGCCTTTCGAATTCTATCATTAATTTAACCTCCTAATTATTTAGAATATAGCTCTACTATCAAATGTTCTTCTATTGGAATATCTATATCTTCTCTTGAAGCTAATTTAATTACTTTTCCACTTAATTTTTTATTATCTTTTTCTAGCCATGCTGGAACAGGTCTTTTTTCATTTGCTTCAGCATTTGCTTTTATTGCTTTATTATCTTTCTTAATTTCTCTAACTGTTATAACATCTCCTTCTTTTACTAAATATGAAGGGATATCAACCTTTTTACCATTTACTTCAAATTGTCCATGATTTACCATTTGTCTAGCTTCACTACGAGATGCTCCATATCCTAGTCTATAAACAACATTATCTAGTCTGCTTTCTAGTATTTGTAATAACATCTCACCTGTGATTCCTTTTTTACTTGAAGCCATTTCAAAATATTTTCTAAATTGTCTTTCTCCTACACCATAATATGATTTTGTTTTTTGTTTTTCTCTTAATTGTGTTCCGTATTCAGAAAGCTTTCCTCTTTTTTGTCCATGGTCTCCAGGTGCATAATTTCTTCTAGATATACTGCATTTATCTGAATAGCATCTGTCACCTTTTAAGAACAATTTACATCCTTCTCTACGGCAAACTCTACATTGTGCGTCTTTATATCTTGACATTTTAAATTTCACCTCTTTTAATTATTTTAATTTTATAATTTACTAAATTTGACTAAACTCTACGTCTCTTTGGTGGTCTACAACCATTATGTGGTATTGGTGTTACATCCTTTATTGAACTTATTTCTAATCCTGCTGTTTGAAGAGCTCTTATTGCTGCTTCTCTACCAGAACCAGGACCTTTAACAAATACTTCAACTGACTTTAGACCATGTTCTTGGGCTTTTCTAGCTGCTGCTTCTGCAACTTCTCCAGCTGCAAAAGGAGTGCTTTTTCTAGAGCCTTTAAATCCAAGAACACCAGCGCTTCCCCAAGAAATAACATTTCCATTAGCATCAGTAATAGATACTATTGTATTATTAAAACTTGAATGAATATGAGCTGCTCCTCTTTCGATGTTTTTTCTATTTCTTTTAGTAACTGCTCTTTTTGTTACACTTTTAGCCATTTCTTCTATTTACCTCCTCTTTATATTTATTTAGGTTTTTAGATTATTCTATTGATCTTTCTTTTTACTTCTACTTACTACTTTTCTTGGTCCTTTTCTTGTACGAGCATTAGTTTTTGTTCTTTGTCCTCTAACTGGAAGTCCTTTTCTATGTCTTATACCTCTATAGCAACCAATTTCTGTAAGTCTTTTTATGTTTAAAGCAACTTCTCTTCTCAAATCTCCTTCTACTTTATAGCTAGCATCGATTTCTTTTCTAATTGCATTTACTTGATCATCTGTTAAATCTTTTACTCTTGTATCTGGATTAATTCCTGTTTTTGCTAAAATTTTTTGAGAAGTTGTTAGTCCTATACCATATATATATGTTAGTCCTATTTCTACCCTTTTTTCCTTAGGTAAATCTACTCCTGATATACGAGCCATGTTTTATTTACACCTCCAAAATTTTAATTTGCTTTTTTCATTTTCTTTAGTAACATTATCAAAAATTATCTAAAGGTGAAATGCATCTAATAAAATGTAATTGCTTTTTACATCTATTAAATCTTTAGCATTTTTGATAACTAATTTATATAAACACAAATGGATTAATTCAGCCGCTACCACATTTGTGTTATAAACAAACAAAAAGTAAAAACACCTGTCCATGCTTAAAAAGCATAAACATTTGCTTTTATCTTAATCTATTAAATATTAAGTTTTATCCTTGTCTTTGTTTATGTTTAGGGTTTTCACAAATTACTCTTATTACACCTTTTCTTTTGATTACTTTACATTTGTCACATAATTTTTTTACTGATGGTCTTACCTTCATTTTCTTTATTTCCTTTCTATAAATATTTGCTATTTAGCTCTCCAAGTAATTCTACCACGATTTAAATCATATGGAGACATTTCTACTTTTACTTTATCTCCTGTAAGAATTTTAATATAATTCATTCTTAATTTTCCAGAAATAGTTGCTAAAATTTGATGTCCATTTTCTAATTCAACTCTAAAAGTAGTATTAGGTAATGTTTCTACAACCTTTCCTTCTAATTCTAAAAGTTCTTCTTTAGCCATTTTTCGCCTCCCTCAAAGAACTAAATTTTTATAAATTAAGGTAAAGCTTTGTAATTATAGGTATATGTAGCTTTTGCAAGTCACATATTTATCCTATTATACAATAGCTTTACCATTATATCTCATATTTACTTAATTGTCAATACTTTTGGCTCATTTTCTGTAATTAAAATTGTATTTTCATAATGAGCTGATAAACTGCCGTCTTCTGTAACTATTGTCCACCCATCATCTAACTCTAAAATATTTTCTTTTCCTTGTATAACCATAGGCTCTATACATATTGTCATACCAGGTTCTAATCTAGTTCCTTTTCCCGCTTTACCATAATTTGGTATTCCTGGATCTTCATGCATCTGCCTTCCAATTCCATGTCCTTGAAATTCCTTTAATACAGAAAAACCTTGAGATTTTACATATTCGCCTATAGCATGAGAAATATCTCCTACCCTATAGCCTTTTTTTGCAAATTTTAATCCTTCAAAAAATGCTTGTTTTGTAACTTCAACTAATCTTTTAGCTTCTTTAGAAACATTTCCTACCATAAAAGTACGAGCTGCATCTCCATGAAATCCATTTTTTAAAATTACAGTATCTATACTTACTATATCTCCATCTTTTATTATTTTATTTTTTCTAGGTATTCCATGTATTATTTCATCATTTACAGATATACAAGTGGCTGCAGGATATGGTGGAATTCCACTTACTCCAGGATTATACCCTATTTGTGCTGGAATTCCTCCTAAACTTCTCATTATCTTTTCCGCTTCTTCATTTAATTCAAATGTTGAAATTCCAGCTTTTACTTTTTTTTCTAATTCATCGTAAAATTCAGCCACCATTTTACAAACATCTTTCATTAGTTCAATCTCTTTTTGAGATTTTATTGTAACCATTATTTTTGCCCTCTTTCTTTAATGTAATAAATAATTATTTATTTTCAATAGAGTTTATTATATCTCTTGCCACATCTTCTCCAAATCTGTTTATTGATATGCTTATCTCTTCATCTCTTACAATACCTTTATTTCTGTAATATTCGATAACTGGTGTTGTTTCTTTAAAAAATGTATCTAATCTTGTTTGTAATTTTTCTTCTGTATCATCAGCCCTCTTAGTCAAAGCTACTTTACAATCATCACAGATTTCACCTTCTTTAGGTTTTTTTAGAATCATGTTATATACTCTTTTACATTTTGGGCATTCTCTTCTTGCCATAACTCTTTCTATTATTTCGTCTTGTGGAGTATTTAGATTTACAACTAAATCTATTTGAGTGTTTTTTTCTGCTAATATATTATCTAATGTTTCTGCTTGGTTTGTATTTCTTGGATACCCATCTAATATAAATCCATTTACACAATCCTCTTCATTTAACCTTTGCTTTACCATCTCGTTTGTAACTTCATCTGGAACCAATTTTCCTTCATCTGCATATTGTTTAGCCATTTTTCCCAATTCTGTATTTTCTTGTATATTTTTCCTAAATATCTCTCCAGTAGAAATATGTGGTAATCCTAATCCTTGTTTTAAAAGTCCAGCAACTGTTCCTTTTCCTGTGCCTTGGGCTCCCATCATTATAATATTCATTTGGCAACACTCCTCCTAATTTTAATATGCTTTATTTTAACCCTTTTAGCTCGAAAAGTCAATAAAATTTGATAATTCTATAGCAAATTAACATTAAATCAATACACGTTTTTTATCTTTGAGATTACATTTTTCTACTTTAACATAAAAATAAACCTTGCTTATTAATTTTTTAATAAGTAAGGTGAAATTCCTCTATATTTCCCAATTTTATCTTTCTTCTTCTTTTTCATCTATCTTTCTTTTTTGATATTCTAAAATATCATTTTCTGAAATTTGAATACCTTTTTCCTCTAAGAATTCTCTCAGCCTTGTTATTGTTAATCCATTAATCGTTTCTAGCATATCAATAGCTTTTAATATATCTCCCTCTTTAGTTCTTTTCTTGTCTCTTCTAGTTCCTTTTCCCTTAACAATTATATCATATCTTCTTATACATCTTCTTATTGTATTTCTTGATACTCCAAAAAATTCTGTCATATCTTCTTGATTAGCTTCTGGATGTTTTTCTAAAAAACTTTCTATTTCTTTTTTTGTTATTTTTAAACTATATTTGTGTCTCATATTTTTTCCTGGTATATTTATATTATGTTTTATGATATATTCAGACATAACATATTTTGATACTCCAAAAAAATCTGCCATTTCTATCTGATTACTATCGGGATGTTCCTCCAAATATTTTTCTATTTTGTCTTCATTTAATAACTCTTCTACTAACTCATTATTAGTTTTTAATTTTATATCATATCTACGTAAAGTATTAAACATCGTCAAGTAGCATACTTTAAAATATTCTGCCAGTTCTCGAATATTTTTCTCAGGATGTTTTAATATATATGATTCCAATTCTTCTCTTTTTATTTTTGATTTAGCAGATGTAGTGGTTCTTTGTCTAAATAATCCATATTTTTTCATCTCTGATCTTAATGTTTGAGTATCAGCTTTCAAATCTTTTGCCATCCTTTTTATTGTTACATTTGGATTATTTATTAAATATCTTTCAATTTGCTCTTTTTTAGCTTCTTCTCTTAGTTCTTTCCAATTAATATTATTTCTTTTCAAATTACTACTAACTGCTTGTCTAGTTATACCTATATCTTCAGCTAAATCTTGTAAACTTGCTCTTGGATTTTTTTCTAAAAAATTTAACACATATTTTTCATCTAATTTCATTTATTTTTTTCCTTCTTTTATCATCTTTCTTCATCATCATGAGTTTTATTTTCTTGTAATGTTTTTCTTTGATATTCCATAATCTCTTCTTCAGAAATATCTATTCCTTTATTTTGTAAAAATTCTCTTAAACTTTTTATTGATACACCTTTAACAGAGTTCAACATCTGAAATGCTTTTGATATTATTTCCATTCGTTTTGATTTTGTAGATTTTCTATGCACATTTATTCCATATCTTTCTACCAGACGGCTTATTGTTGGCTGTGAATAATTAAAATATTCTGCTATTTCTTTTTGATTTGTTTTAGGATTTTTTTCTATATATTCTTCTATTTCTCTTTTTGATATTCCAGGTTTTGAATCTAATTTTTTCCATTTAAGTGGAACTATTATTCCATATTTTTTTATATTATAGCATAAACCTTCTTCTGTTACTCCTAAATCATTTGCCATCTTTTTTTGATTAGCATCTGGATGTTCAATTACATATCTTTCTAATTCATATTTCCTTGCTTTAAATCTTATATCTTGCCAATTAATTTTTAGTTTTTTAAATCTATCACTTATACTTTTTTTAGTTACTCCATATTCATTTGCTAAGTCTTGTAGGGTTGCTCTTGGATTTTTCTTCATAAATTCCAATATTTCATTTTCTTCAAAACTCATTTAATTTTACCTTTCTTCTTCATCAGAAATCCTATTTTCTTGTTGTAATTTATTTTGATATTGTAAAATTTCTTCTTCAGATACATTTATTCCTTTACTTTCCAAAAAAATTTTTAATCTTTTTATAGAAATTCCTTTAACTGAATTTAATATATCTAATATTTTCAATAATAATTCTTCTTTCGCTTCTATTGGTTCTTTTGAATATTCTGCTTTTTTCTTTTCCCTACCTTTTAAATCATACAATTTCATATATTTATAAATAGTAGATTCCGAAACTTTAAAGTATCTGGCAATATCAACCTGAGTAGAATTCGGGTTACTTTTTATATATTCTTCTAAATCTTCTTTTCCAAATCTCACTTTTTTTCCTGATAATTTTATTCCATAAAAACTTAAGTGTTTTTTCATTATATTTCTTGAAATTCCAAAATATTCTGACATATCTTTAATAGTTATGCTTGGATTTTTTTTGATAACCTCTTCTATTCTATTTTTTTCTATAGTAATATTTCTAAGTCCAGTTAAGTTTATTCCATATAATTTCAAGTATTTTTTTAATGTAATATTGTTTACTTTAAGATTTTCAGCCATTTTATGTATGGTGGTTCCAGGATGTTCTTTTATATACTCTCTTAACTTATCCTCTTTTAAAATTGTAGCAATTCTTTCTCTTTCTTTTCTCTTACTTATTTTTGTTGATAACCCATATTTCTCAAATCTTCTATACATAGTACTATATCCTACTTTAAAGTAATTAGCACACTCAGATATAGTTGCATTAGGATTTTTGTGCATATATTCTTCTATTTCTGCTTTTGTTGCTTTATTATCTCTATATATTTTTATTTTAACTCCATATTTTGCAGCTTCTGCTCTTATAGCTTCATAAGTCAAATTAAATTCTTCTTCTAACTCCATTTTCGTTAATTTTGGATGTTCTTCTATATATTTTTTAATTTGATTTGCTATAGCCTCGTCTTTTAGTTCTTTCCAATTTAAATTCATTTTTTTTAGTCTGTCACTTATAGCTTGTTTAGTTACACCATATTGTCTTGCAAATTCTTGTAAAGTTCCTCTTGGATTATCTTTTAGAAAAGTTATTATATCATTTCTTTCCCAACTCATATATCCATCTCCTTTTACCTACTCTATATATTTTACCATATTATGTAAATAAAATCAAATTTGGACTAATAAAAAAAAACAATCATTAAAATTAATGATTGCTTTTTTATTACATTTTATTCTAAGAATCCTTTATAGTGTCTCATTACTAATTGAGATTCTAATTGTTGAATTGATTCTATTGCAACACCAACTACGATAAGTATTGCTGTTCCACCGAAAGTTATATCTAATGATGTAAATCTTAGAAGCATTGGTAAAATAGCAATTATTGCTAAATATAATCCTCCAAATAGTGTTATTTTAGAAATTACATTTGATAAATAATCTGTTGTTGGTTTTCCTGCTCTTATACCTGGGATAAATCCTCCATTTTTCTTGATATTTGAAGATATCTCTGCTGGATTTGTCATTGCATATGTCCAGAAGAAAGTAAATCCTACTATCAATAATAAATATATAAGTGCATTTGCTACAGTATATCCCCATCCAACAGATGATGATGATGTTGCTGTTGAAAATTTAAATAGTACTGACCAAAATCCTGTACTAGTTGCTACATCTGGCTTAAATATTTGTATAATCATTGCAGGGAATGTTAAAAATGATGAAGCAAATATTATAGGCATAACTCCTGCCATTGCAAGTTTTAATGGTATAACTGTATTTTGTGCACCAACCATTTTTCTTCCAACAACTCTTTTTGAATATTGAACTGGTATTCTACGTTCTGCATTTGTCATATATATAACTGCAGCAACTAATATTATTGCACCAATTAATATTCCTAAAGAAGTTAAAAATCCTACTGTATTAAATCCATTTGATTGCCAAACTAAATTACGTATAGTAACTAAAACAGATGTTATTCTAGAAAGTATACCAATACAAATAATTAATGATATACCATTTCCTATACCTTTATTAGTTATTTGCTCTCCAAGCCACATAAGTAGAGATGTTCCTGCTACAAATCCTGTAACAATCATCAATCCTGTAAGAAATGTGTCATCTACAAACACATTATAAGATTTATATGATAAATATACTCCAACACCTTCAACTAAAGCTAATACTATTGTTAATATTTTTGTATATTTATTAATTTTTCTTTTTCCATCTTCTCCACCTTCTTTAGTTAGTCTTTCTAAAGATGGTATAATCATCCCTAAAAGTTGCATAACAATTGTTGCAGTAATATAAGGTGTTATACTCATTGCAAATATTGAAAAATGTGAAAAAGCTCCACCTGAAATTAAGTTTATCATTCCAGCTATAGTAGAAGATCCTTCACTCATTAAATTATTTAATGCAGAACTATCTACTCCAGGTACTGTTATGTAGCAACCTAATCTAAAAAGAATTATTAAAAGCAATGTAATTAAAAGCTTTTTTCTTATTTCAGGTGTTTTAAATGCGTTTTTTATAGTTTTAAACAATTAAATCACCTCTGCCTTTCCGCCTAAAGCTTCTATAGCTTCTTTTGCTTTTGCTGTGAACTTTTTAGCTTTAACATTTAATTTCTTTTCTAATTTTCCTGTTGCTAAAATTACGATTCCATCTTGAATCTTTCCAATTATTCCTTCTTCTAATAATGTTTCAGCTGTAACATCTGTTGCTTTTGATTTATTTAACATTTTAAATGTTACTTCTGTATAATGTTTTGCATGAATATTTGTAAATCCTCTTTTTGGTAATCTTCTATATAATGGTGTTTGACCACCTTCAAATCCACGTCTTGGAGCTCCACTTCTTGCTTTTTGTCCTTTTTGACCTTTGCCTGAAGTTTTTCCTGTTCCTGATGCCATACCTCTTCCAACTCTTTTACGTTCTAATTTTTTAACAGCTGGTTTTAGTTCTTCAATTTTCATTTTTGCACCTCCTTAAATATAAGTCTTGATTTTTATAATATATAAAATTAAATCTCTTCTGGTTTCTTTCCTCTTTTAGCTGCAACAGACTCTACTGTTTGCATAGCTTTTAATCCTTCTATTGTAGCATAAACTACGTTTCTAGGATTATTTGTTCCTAATATTTTTGTACGAATGTTTTTATATCCTGCAAATTCTAAAACAGGTCTTACACTTCCACCTGCTATAATTCCTGTACCTACAGGAGCTGGTTTTAGCATAACTCTAGCACGGTCAAATTTACCTATACATTCGTGTGGTATAGTTGTATCTATTATTGGAACTGTTATTAAGTTCTTTTTAGCATCTTCGATAGCCTTTTTTATAGCTTCTGGTACTTCAGTCGCTTTACCATTTCCAACACCAACTCTGCCGTTTTCATCTCCAACAACAACAACTGCTGAAAATCTCATATGTCTACCACCCTTAACAACTTTTGTAACTCTGTTAAGAGCAACTACTTTTTCTTTTAATTCATTCTCTTGCTTTTCTTCCATGCTTTTAAAACTTTACCTCCTTTTCAATTTTTGACTATTGTTAAAATTCTAAACCGCCTTCTCTTGCTGCTTCAGCAACTTCTTTTATTACTCCATGATATATATATCCACCACGATCAAAAACAACTTCTTTTATTTTCTTCGCAGTAGCTCTTTTTGCTATTAAAGTTCCAACTTCCTTAGCTGCAGCTTTATTAGCATGTTTTTCTTTAACTTCTTTATCAAGAGTTGAAGCTTGAGCTAATGTATTTCCTGATACATCATCTATTATTTGCACATAAATATTTGAATTGCTTCTATGAACACATAGTCTTGGTCTTTCAGCAGTTCCAGATATTTTTGTTCTTATTCTTTTATGTCTTCTTGAAATTTCTAATTTTCTATCAGTCTTTGAAACCATATTTTGCTAAACTCCTTTCTTAAATTTCAATTAAATTTATATTAATTAAAATTATTATTTTCCTGTCTTTCCTACTTTACGTCTAATTACTTCTTCTGCATATTTAATTCCTTTACCTCTATATACTTCAGGCGGTCTCTTTGTTCTAATTATTGCTGCAGTTTCACCAACTAGTTCTTTATCAATTCCTTTTACTATAATTGTATTAGGATTTGGAACATCAAAAGATATACCTGCTGGTGCTTCAAATA